>DAOORG010000089.1:0-9738 GCA_035389165.1 Chitinophagales bacterium | reverse complement strand
TTTCTGCGTTCGTTGTGTTTACGCTGTAATTTGGCAAAAAACGCCAAAGCTTCAGGTGTTAATATTTCGGCGTATTCAGGTGTGAATTTGCCGTTAATCTGGATTCCTTCCGGTGTTTGATAAGCTGACATATAACGTAAAATGATTTTGTGCTCGAAAGATACAAAAATGTCAAAAAAACACGGAATTCGGCATGTTACCTAAAGTTTACTATAAGGTTGTTATTTTCAATGCATGCATTGGAATAATAAGCATTATGGTTAAAATTAAAATTTATGTTCCTGTTTCAATACTATGTTTGGTTGAGTTTTATCATTTCTTATTTAGATTACGGTTGCGGAAATAGACCAACTTATATGGCAAACACAATCTATAAAAGAAGTAACATCCAAAGCAACAAAAAAAACACATTACAATAAAAAATATCTTTACTATTTGGTTAAGCCTGATGTATTTTTATTCGTTTTTATAATTATAATCAAAAAATATTCTTATCATGTCTTTTAATTTAAAAGATGATATTCGACAAATACCATACAAGAGCTAACTATTGGGATGAAATGGCATTGCCCAACGGCGATATCAGGTCTCATTACCAATCTATCTTTAACCAGCTAAACACCATTAATCTCGATATTCTTAATAAGAAAGAAGAGATTGCAAAAAAAACGTTCATGAATCAGGGAATCACCTTTACGGTTTATTCTGATGATGAAGAAGGCATCGAGCGTATTTTCCCGTTTGATATTATTCCGCGTATCATCACAGCCAGCGACTGGGATTTTCTGGAACGCGGCATCACGCAACGCTTAAAGGCACTCAACCTTTTCTTAAAAGATATTTACAACGAACAACACATTATTAAAGATGGCAAAATTCCGGCCAGCCTGATTGTATCGTGTCCGCATTACAACCGCGAAGTATTCGGCATTCAGGTGCCCTATGATATTTATGTACATATTGCAGGCATTGATTTAGTGCGTGATTCAGATGGAACTTACTATGTATTAGAAGATAACCTTCGAACACCATCCGGTGTTTCTTATATGCTGGAAAACCGAGATGTAACCAAGCGGATTTTTCCGGAATTAATGAATGAATACAACGTTCGCAAAGTCTCGGATTATCCGATTTTATTACACAATATTTTAGTGCAGCTTGCGCCTAAACAAATTCAAAATCCAACAATAGTATTGCTCACACCAGGCATGTATAATTCTGCCTATTATGAGCATTCCTTTCTGGCACGTTATATGGGAATTGAATTGGTAGAAGGCAGAGACTTATTGGTAGACAACCATAAAGTATACATGAAAACCACCAGAGGACTAAAACAGGTAGATGTAATTTATCGCCGTGTGGACGATGAATTTTTAGATCCCTTAGTTTTCAGACCCGATAGTTTACTAGGTGTTCCTGGCTTGGTTTCTGCCTACCGAAAAGGGAACGTAGCTATTGTAAATGCCATGGGAAATGGCGTTGCCGATGACAAAGCTATTTACACGTATGTTCCGGATATGATTAAATATTACCTGAATGAAGAACCTTTACTGAAAAATGTGCCGACTTACAGAATGGAAATTCCGGAAGAAAGGGAATATGTGTTTACTAACATGCATAAAATGGTGGTTAAAAAAACCAATGAATCCGGTGGTTATGGCATGCTGATGGGCGAAAGCGCCGACGATGAAGAAATTGAAAAATTTAAAGCAGCCATCTTAAAGGATCCACGCTCTTATATTGCACAACCAACGGTAAAAATCTCAACAGTTCCATGTTATTTGGATGGAAAACTGGTGCCACGGCATATCGACTTGCGTCCGTATGCACTTTGCGGACCGGATGGCGTGAAATTAGTGGCAGGTGGTTTAACAAGAGTAGCTTTGAAAGAAAATTCCTTAGTGGTAAATTCATCACAAGGTGGTGGAAGTAAAGACACCTGGATAATTGATTAAAAATAATAGTGAGAGTGAGAGTGAGAGTGAGAGTGAGAGTGAGAGTGAGAGTGAGAGTGAATGATAAAAAACCTTTAACAAATAATTTACAACATACATGTTAAGTCGAATAGCAGAATCTTTATTTTGGATGAACCGTTACGTAGAACGTGCGGAAGGCATGATGCGTATGTTGAAAATAAACTACGTAACTTCGCTGGATAGAAATGAAAAGGAAAAATACAATTGGAGTCCGGTATTGCAAATTTTCACAGAACTGGATGATGCTGCTATAGAAAAAATCAAAGACGATACACAAGCCACTTTACTTTATATCATTACAGATAAAAGCAATACCAATTCTATACGTTCCATCATCACCAAAGCGCGCGAGAATGCTCGTGGTGTGCAGGATCATATTACCAGAGAAGTCTGGGAAAGCATCAACGAATACTACCAGAAAGTCAATAGCAAACGAATTGAAACTTTGCTGGAATCAGGTGAACAACTTTATGCCATTTCTTCTTTGATTGATGAGAGTTTGTATTTCTACGGTGTTGCAGAAGTCACCATGCCGCGCGGCGAAGGCTGGAACTTTATGAATATGGGAAAGTTTATTGAACGCGCTATTTTGACGGCTGATATTCTGGATATAAAGTTCAACGATATTGAATATGATTTGCACAATCCGATGGATATACCTTACTGGAAAAATTTATTGCTGTCAGTTTCCGGTTATGAATACTATATGAAAAGCTATCACACCGGTTTGCAAACACAAAACGTATTGGATATGATTGTGATGAATACCAATTTTCCGCGTTCCATTTTATATTCTGTAAAAAAGATCAGTCATATCATGGAAAAAATTACGCACGAACAAACCGATGCCGATGCAAACCTCGAAAAAGTTATAGGCAGGTTGCGCAGTCGCATTGAATATTCTGACTTAGATACAATCGCCAAAGTTGGTTTACATAAATTTTTGGAAGAAATCGTCGCTGACATCTTTAATTTCAGCGATAAATTAAGTAAAGTATATTTTGCATATCATTAAAATAATAGTGAATTATGAATTCAGCATTATGAATTCATTGATTAAAACTATACATTGCAAATCATAAATCATACGTCGTAAATCATACATCAAGATGCCTGTCTTTAAAATTCAACACATCACTAAATATAAATATGACAGACCTGTTCGGGAAAGCGCCAATCAGATAAAAATATTCTCTTTCAATAAACCGGGACAGGAAATTTTAAGTCACGAAGTAGTGATTACCGACGAGCCATCCATCAATAAATTCACAGATTATTGGAGTAATACGGTTGGATTTTTTACCGTTTCCAAACCTCATGAAGAACTTATTATTGACAGCAGGCTGATTGCTAAAACAACTTTGCAGCAAATTGACGAAACACTTTCCACCAAAAAAGATTGGGAAATTCTGCAGCAAGAAACAAACAGCAATATGATTTTGCTAGATTTGGCACAAAAAGAAAACCTGAAATCTCCTGAAAAAATACAACTCATACTTGACCATATCTATAACGAAGCTTATTCTCCTTTAGAAACCACCAAAAAATGTTCACAGTTTATTTTCGAAAACTTTAAGTATGTGAAAGGTATTACGAACGTGGAAACCAAAGTAGATGAAATTCTGGAATTCCGTTCCGGTGTTTGTCAGGATTTTGCACACGTACTCTTACAGCTGTTGCGAACTGTTGGCATACCCAGCAGATATGTAAGCGGTTATATTTGTCCGAATAAAAACGGTATGCGCGGTGAAGGTGCCACACATGCCTGGATTGATGCTTACATTCCAAATCTGGGCTGGATTGGCATCGACCCTACTAATAATTGTTTTGCAAACGAACATCATATTCAGTTGGCAGTTGGCAGAGATTTTTCAGATTGCACACCGGTTAAAGGAACTTTTAAAGGTCCTGCCAATCACGATTTGATGGTGTATGTATCAGTTGGCTACGAAGACGGAACCACTTTTGAAGATGAAAATGAAGTGCTGATGAATAAGGAAGAAACCGATCAGGCGCCGGTAATTCACATTCAAAGTCAGCAGCAGCAATAAATCGAGTTTTTTTGTTTTATTTTTAACAAAAAAATTACGTTTACAATTAAACTAAAATCTTAAAACAATTGTTAGTTGTCAAATATGGATACTATAGATTCATCGTCAGCAAAAAAATCAATCAAACGCTTCCTGGGTCTCTTAAGGCTCGAAAAAAGCAATGTATACTTTATTTACTTTTATTCCATTCTTAGTGGATTATTGTACCTGTCACTTCCTTTAGGAATTCAAGCCATCATCTCTTTGATGACGGCACAGCAGCTTTCTGCTTCCTTAATACTGCTTATTGCATTAGTAGTAACAGGTGTATTTTTGAATGGTTTTATGTATATTTTACAGATGCGTGTCACAGAACGAATTCAGGTACGTGTTTTTACCTTAATGTCATTAGCATACGCAGACCGGTTGCCGAAATTACAGGAAGAAGCGATAAACGATTATCATTTACCGGAAATGGTAAACAGATTTTTCGATACATCTGCCATTCAAAAAGGAATTTCAAAGATCCTGTTGGAAATTCCGGTGGCTACGATACAAATCTTATTTGGTTTAATCTTGTTGTCTTTGTATAGTCCTATCTTCATTATATTCGGATTTATCCTGATTACCTTACTGTATATCGTTATAAAACTTACAGCACCATCAGGCATGTCGAGTTCATTCAGAGAATCGGATTTTAAATACAAAGTTGGATTTTGGATAGAAGAAATTGCTCGCAACCTCAGGACATTTAAACTAAGAGGAAAAACAGATTTAGCATTAACCAAAACCAATGAATATTTAGATGGCTATCTGGAAGCAAGAAATAAACATTTCAGAGTACTGCAAGTACAATTCTGGGCATTCACTATTTTTAAAACAGCCGTCACAGCAATCTTGCTTATTACCGGTTGTTGGTTGTTTTTTGAAAATAAAATAAATATTGGTCAGTTTATCGCTACTGAAATTGTAATCATCATGACACTTTCTTCTGTAGAAAAAATAATAACCAGTATTGATGGAATCTACGATTTATTGACTTCTTTAGAAAAAGCCAGTAAGATTTTAGACAAACCTATAGAAAAGATAAATACAGAAAGTGCACTACATATAGACACTATCGATATTGATATTAACAAGCTATCATTCCGCTATGCTGAAGAAACAAGATTTGTTTTGAATGATATCTCATTGAATACAAAACAAGGAGAAAAAATTGCTGTTGTTGGAACTAAAGGCAGCGGAAAATCAACATTATTACATTTGCTAACCGGTACTTTCTTAAATTATGATGGTGCCATCACTATTAACAACCTGCCGTTATTCAGTTACGACCTTCACAAACTCAGGTCGAAAATTGGAATTTATTTCTCTGAATCAGAAATCTTTGAAGGCACACTGGAAGAAAATCTGATAGTTGGATTAGCAGATTGTGATGTCAATGACATTATTCACCTTGCAGAACAAATTGGACTGAAAGAGTTTATTACCAAAAACAGAGATGGAATCTATCAGGTATTGTCTACACATGGAAAAAAATTATCAGAAAGTACAAAAGCTAAAATATTACTGGCAAGAGCTATCCTGAAAAAACCAAAACTGTTGTTGCTGGATGACTTTACCTACCTGCTCACCAAGCGTGATAAGAATACCATCATTGATTTTTTATTCAACAGCAATCAACAATATTCTATTTTTATTAAGACATCTGATGAAGAAATCATGAAACGTTGTGACCGCATTTTATTAATGCATGAAGGCAAAATTGTAGCAGATGGTAATTTTCAAGATATCACGTCTTCAAATGAATACAAACTTATCAGCGACGATTTATACGAACTCCATTAAACAAGAAAAAATCACATGTGGTTATTTGATAAAGATATAGAGAAAGAACTGGCAGCAAAGAATTTATCTTCTTACAAACATAGTATTGATGATTCTAAAGACAGAAAACGTATAATAAGAATAAGTATTATTTTAATTATTCTTATTGGATTCATTTTTCTGCCATGGACACAAAATATACAAACTACCGGAACAGTGACCACGCTTAGACCAGAGCAGCGACCTCAGGAGTTAAATACACTTATTGCCGGAAAGATTGATAAATGGTATGTAAAAGAAGGTGATATTGTAAAAAAAGGCGACACCATTCTTAAAATATCTGAAATAAAAAATGAATACCTGGATCCTAAATTGGTGGAAAGAACCCGTGAACAGATTAATGCAAAAGCATCTGCCAATAATTTTTACGAAGGTAAAGTAGGTGCGCTCGACAACCAAATTGGCGCGTTGGCACAAAGTAAAACTTTAAAAATAGAGCAAACAAAAAATAAAATTCAACAAATCCGTTTATATATTCAATCAGACAGCATGGCTTTTATTGCTGCAGACAATGAATATAAAATTGCCAATGATCAGTATAAAAGACAAATTGAATTACACAAAGAAGGTTTGCGTTCTCTCACAGAATTAGAACAACGCAATCAGGTATTTCAAAATGCCGTAGCTAAAAGAAATATCGCAGAAAATAAATATTATAATGCTAAACAGGAATTATTAAATGCACAAATAGAACTTTCTGCTATTGAAAGAGAATATGACGAAAAAATTGCAAAATCTGAATCCGATAAATTTCAGTCATTCTCTCAAATCAGCGGCGGACTGGCTGAAATTGCAAAACTCGAAAATCAATACAACAATTATGTCATCAGAAATGGCTTCTATTATATTTTGGCACCACAAGACGGACAAATCACCAAAACCATAAAAGCCGGTGTTGGTGAAGCGGTAAAAGATGGTGAATTAATGGTGCGTATTTCACCGGAAAATTTTCAATTTGCTGTGGAACTATATATCACACCAAACGACTTACCGTTAATACACGAAAAACAGGAAGTAAGATTACAATTTGATGGCTGGCCTGCTATTTTCTTTACAGGTTGGCCGGATGTCAGCTACGGAACCTTCAGTGGCAAAGTAGTAGCGATTGATAATTTCATCAGTGAAAATGGGAAATTCAGAATTTTGGTGAAAGAAAAACCTGGCGCTACAGAATGGCCTGCTGTTTTAAAATTAGGTGGTGGTGTAAAAGGAATTGCACTGCTGAAAAATGTACCCATCTGGTATGAGTTATGGCGACAACTCAATGGATTTCCGCCAGATTTTTACGTAAAAAAATTACCTACTAAAGAAGAATTAAAAAAACAAAAAGAATCTTCAGACAAAGAATAATGGAATGATGAGATGGATTAAGCTATATAGTTTTCTTTGCCTTTTTTGCTCTTCGTTTGTTATTTACGGACAAACTGATAGCACAAACATTTTAACTATGGCAGAATACCTGAGTATTCTGAAAACCTATCATCCAGTTGCAAAACAGGCAGACATTTTAACGGAACAAGCTAAGGCAAATCTCCAGCTTGCACGCGGTGGCTTCGACCCTATTTTATATAGTGATTATGATCGTAAAGAATTTTACGGGAAAAATTATTATTCCTTTTTTTCATCAGAAATAAAAATACCGGCCTGGTATGGCATTGAAGTAAAAACAGGATATGATGCTGCTTACGGATTGAATATTAATCCTGAAAATAGTATTCCTGAAAATGGAATTTATTACTTAGGTATCAGCCTTCCGGTTTTAAAAAATATGTTGATGGATAAAAAACGAGCTGATTTATTGAAAGCACGTTTGTTTGTCAAATCTACGGAACAGGAAAGATTACTTTTGCTCAATCAGTTATTATTGGATGCCATACAATCTTATTACTATTGGAGCGAAGCCGAGCAAGTTAAAAATGTTTATGACAATGCACAACGTATTGCTTATATAAGATACAGAGCCACTGTACGTGCTTATGAATTGGGCGACAGAGCTGCAATAGATACGACAGAAGCATTGGCACAATATCAGCAGCGTGCTTATCAGTTCAATGATGCTGAATTGAATGTAAGGAAAGCAAGGTTAATCGTTTCCGGTTTTTTATGGACAGAAAACACCACACCTGCTTTGTTACCGGATAGTATTTTTCCTCAACTAATTGACAGTACTTTTTTACATGCATCTTTAAATGCACCATTGGAAAATTTAGACATACTGCTTGCGCAAATAAACACAGCGCATCCTGTAATTAACCAATACGAATTAAAACTAAGACAACTGGATATAGAACGAAAATTAAAAAAGGAAAACCTGAAACCAGTTTTAAACATTAACTATAATTTACTAAGTCCAGGTTTTTTCAATTATACGAGTCCTGATAACCGTGTGTTCACTAATTATTATAAATTTGGTTTTAACTTTTCCATGCCGCTTACTTTTGCACAAGGCAGAGCAGAACTACAGCAAACACGATTAAAAATAACGGACACCAAATTGCAGTTAACGCAAAAACAACGCGAATTAGAATTAAAACTGATGAGCATTTATGCCGACTTAACCACACTGAAAAAACAAATTCTTCTATATAGAGAAACCCTGAAAAATTATGAACGCTTGTCTTTTGGCGAGTCCAGACGTTTTGAAATCGGAGAAAGCAATTTATTTTTGGTGAACACAAGAGAAAACACCGCAATCTCTGCGCAGCAAAAAATGATTGAACTGCATATAAAATATCTGGACTACGAAGCTAAGTTAAAATGGGTACTGGCTTTAATGAGATAGCTATAATTTTGCATTCCAGCTACCAATAGAAGATACTCCATTTAAACCTTCATTTAATAACAGCATAAATTCACTTCTCGGAATTTCTTTTGCGCCTAATGTGGCAACATGTTCTGTATAAACCTGAGCATCTAAAAATAAAAAATTTCTGCTTTTCAAAAATTCCACGAGTTTTATCAGAGCAAACTTCGATGCATTCGTTTCCGTATGAAACATGGATTCGGCAAAAAAACATTTACCTATACTAACGCCATACACACCACCAACAATCTTACCATCTTTCCAAACCTCTACAGAATGCGCATACCCTAGATGATGTAAAGTTGTATATGCTTGTATCATATCTGGTGTAATCCAGGTGCCGTCTTGTTCTTTTCTATCGATACTCGCACATTGATTGATAATAAATGCGAAGTCTGTATCAAAGCTAACTGAAAAACAGGCAGCATTCAACACTCGTTTCATACTTCTGGAAATGTGCAGTTCATTCGGAAATAAGATAAATCGTTCTTCCGGTGCATGCCAGATAATAGGCTCTTCTTCGCTATACCACGGAAAAATTCCATTATGATAAGCCAGCAGCAGTCTTTCAGGAGTTAAGTCACCGCCAATAGCAACGATACCATCTTCAGCACCTTCAACAGGTGGAAAACTCAGTTTGTCGTTTAGTAAATATATTGGCAAAATTCTTAGTTGCAAGATTCAACAGCAGCAGAAATACCTCTGTCATGTAAGGCATCTTTCATAGGTATTAACTTCAGTTCGTCACCGTGCTTAACGGCATATTTTCCTTTAAAATGAATAAACATAGCACACTGGGTAGCTTGTTCGTGTGTATGTGTACAAATTGCCATTAATGATTCGATGACCCAGTCAAAGGTATTCACATCGTCATTATAGACTACTAATTGATGACTATATTCCGTGCCTACTTCTTCCAATACATCAACGTCTTCCTGTAATTGTGTATCCGGATTAAAAGAATAAATACTCATGTAGGTTACTAATTATTGAAAACAAAATTACAAAAAAATGAGATACGAAAAATGGAAATTTTGAAAAT
>DAOORG010000088.1:7355-9753 GCA_035389165.1 Chitinophagales bacterium | reverse complement strand
CATCATTGGCAAAGCCGAATTCAATGTCGGTTGAATTTTTTATAAGTGCTGAAAACTCCAGTAAATTTTTATGTAAAGGTTCCGGTGCTTGACCGTCAAATCCCGGATTTTCTTCGCAATGTAAATACACCAGATTATTTGGCAACAAACGGCGCGTAATTTTTTGGCCTGCGCCATACATTGCATCGTATCCGAAAATCATGCCTGAATTTCTGATAGCATCCATATCAAACGAAGCTTCCACATGATTGAAATACATGGTTTCTAAATCCACATATTCCAGTAAGCCGTTAGCAATATATTCTTCCAGCGATGTTTTTGGTATTTCTGCTTTTTCAGGAATTAAAGCTTCCACTTGTGCAATTTCATCCGGTGTGGATGGGCCGCCGAAGTTGGATTTTAATTTAAATCCGTTGTAGCTTGGCGGATTATGTGATGCAGTAATTACTACACCTGCTGTGGTATTTAGCTTTACGCAACCTAATGAAATCATAGGTGTAGAGCAAATGCCTTTGTGTGCATAAACTTTTACGCCCTCGTTGCATAATACTTTTATGGTAACTTCTGTAAATAGAGGACCTGCAAAACGGCAATCGTGGCCGATGGTGATACTTGGTTTGTCAGTGATGGATTTTACCCATCCTGCTGTTGCTTTGGCTACACGTGCTACGTTGTCTGTGGTGAATTCCTGTGCTATAATGGCTCTCCAGCCATCGGTTCCGAATTTAATTTGCATACATGTTAAAATTGTGCGCTAAAAGTACAAAAATTTATCTATAAAATTAGCCAGAATACTTATGTATCCAGTTTCTGTTTTGATCTATGTTTTGTAAGAATAATTTAAATTTTGAATACACAGAACGCTGTTTTATCGTAGATGATGAGTAGAAATAATTGACAAATAATAATTGAAAGTGACCGAATACTAAATATTAGTACAGTTTTTTTAGTTTTTATATAATATTGAACTAAAATTATTTTTATGAAAACTAATCTAAATCTATTACTAATTTTTCTTTTCTTTTTTGTATCATGTAAAAAAGAAGACACAACAGGATTAACAAATAAAGTATATGATAACGGTCCGTTGTCTACCGGAAACCTGAACTCTGCAACACCACAAGACGCCGCACCAGCAGGTACCAATTGGTCTGAATTACAACTCACTAATACTTATATAGGTTATTCAGCAGAATCTTATATAAGTGCCGATGATTTCATTGTTCCTTCCGGTGAATCATGGAAAATTGATTCTATAAAAACGTATTGTTACAAATCAGGATATACACTTGCGGTTAGTCCTGTTTATGCAACTCGAATTAGAATCTGGAAAGGTGAACCCGATCAGGTTGGTTCAGTTGTTGTTGTTGGTGATACTTCAACTAATGTTTTAAAATCAAGTACATCGTCTAAGCTTTATAGAATTAATAAAGGAATTAATTCACTTACAAGAGAAATATGGGAAAATAAATCCGTTTTTAACAGCGCTATTTCTTTAACACTGACGGAAGGTGTTTATTGGTTAGAAATTGTACATTATGCAGGTGGTGCAGGCGTCACCTTTTTTCCTCCTGTTACTGTAGTTGGTCAGCTGAATAAATCAGGTGCGAATGCTTTGCAAAAAGACAGATCAGGCGGTATTTATACTAAAATAAAAGACGATGAAGCAGTACAAGATATTCCTTTTAAAATTTTCTACCGAAAATAAAATGCTGTGTTTTGTTATTAATCCATAAATTCTATTTAATAATTAATTTTAATCCATTAACTTTTATGAAAAAACTAATAGTTTTTATTTCCGTTACATTGTTTTTAATTGCCTGTAAAAAAGAGGATGGTTTATCCGGCGGCGGCAGTGGCAACATGTCTTTCAGGGTAGATGGCTCACTGGTAAGTACAAATGTGTGGAATGCCAGCTATGGTAATTTATTTCCTGCTTTTATTACCACAAATATCACCAGTAATATGTATAAAGATAAACGTGCTGTTAACATAAATATAAATGCCGTAACTAACGGTACGTATAATTTCATTGATGGAAGTACATCTACTTTGAATAAAGCGTACGGTTCCTATTATCCTGATTATTTCGGTGATATCAGTAATACGTATCAGTTTACAAGTGGAAGTTTTGTGGTAACATCCATAGATACAATTGCAAAAACTTTTTCCGGTACATTTTCCGGTACTGCTACCAATTCCGAAAGTGGTGCTACAGTAAGTATTACAGAAGGTGTGGTTACCAACGGAACACTGGTTCGATTTTAATCTTCATTATTTGAAAATAAAAAAGGACGACCTGTGTCGTCCTTTTTTATTTTTATTAACCGCCAATTCTGCTTTTTTCTTCATCGTTACTTTTATTGATTCTGGTATTCTGGAATTTTTTACCTTTTTG
>DAOORG010000088.1:0-7255 GCA_035389165.1 Chitinophagales bacterium | reverse complement strand
GTGTAGAATCCGAACACATTAATCATAAATCCTTTAGGTAAAATGAATGTGTTATCCAAAGAAATATTGAATTTATGAGAAGAAACAATAAAAGGAGAGTTGTTGACAATAGAATTGTATTTGAAAAAAGTGTATTGTGCTGAATATGAAATCGACCACCATTTAAATAATTCTTTGTTGATGTTGATACCAATATTCAGATTGTTGCGCACTTTGAAATTACTGGCACGATAAGTTGATATTTTAGTGCTGTCATCCTGAAAAATCAAGTGTGTATAGTTGTTGTTGATATTTTCATGACCAATAAAAAAGCTGTAGGCATTTTTAAGTGTGTACGTAAATTCGGTGATATTAATGTATTGCGGTTTAAGGTTGGCATTGCCTGTCCAGATAGAGTAAGGACTCAGGTAAAATTGAAAAGGATTTAAATCATTAAAATCCGGACGTTGAATTTTTCTGCTGTAGTTGACATTGAAACTATGTTTTTCTTTGATGTTTTTTTGAATAAATAAACTCGGAAAGAAATCTACATAATGTCTTTTGGTTACAGTGTTTAATGTATAAGAACGCTGATTGGTGTTGGTTTGTTCTATACGTAAACCGAGATTGGTGCTCCAGCCTTTTTTCCAGGTTTTGCTCCAGGTAGAGAAGACGGCATTTATATTTTCTGTGTATTGGAATTTATTGGATTTGGTGCTGTCTAACACATATTCATTGCCAATCAAATTTCTGTATTTTATGTCGTTGGTGGTTTTTGTCCAGGTAAATTTCACACCAAATTCAACACTGTGATTGTTTTTTAATGGTTTGTTATAATTTAGTTTTGATGTATGAAGATTTACTACATACGGATTATCCTGTCTGAAATCAAGATGCGGAATATTCTTCTCTGTTTCCAATGAGTCGAAATAGGCCATGTCCAGATGGCTTTCCGTAAATAAATTGAAATAGGTGTAATCATAAGTAAGTTCCAGTGCGCTGCCGGTACTGTCTAATTGACTTCGGAAGTTAAAATTAACGGAAGGATTTATGCTTTTCCCACCGGATTCATTTTTGGTTTTTTGTATAGAATTTACATTTTCGGAAACGGATATGTTGTTAATTACATTCAGATTTGAGTTGGCTCTATGTGGATTTTTAAACTGAAATAATTCGCCACCAATTCCAATGATATTTTTTTCGTTGATGTTGTATTTCAAACTTAAATTTCCGTAATGACTGATAAATTTATTTCTGTCAAAACTGCTTTCATCAAATCGTTCTACTGAGTTTTGTGTGGTAAAATCTCTGACAAAGGTATTTTTTTGATAGTTGTTATTGTATCCAAAATTATAGTTGGTGCTTAAGGTCAGTTTTTTGTGATTGACATTGATATTAAATCCGGTTTCAGTGCTGGCATATTCGTTTTGTCGGTAGTTTACAAACACAGAACCATTGGTTCCTGTACGCAGATTTGATTTCAATTGTATTTCTAAAACACCGCCTTTTGCATCGGCATCGTATCTTGCTGATGGATTGCTGACGACCTCAATTTTTTTAACGTTAGAACTCTGAATTGACTTTAATAAATTGGCAAGCTGATCACCATTCAGCTGTTCCACTTTACCGTTAATCATTACTTGTACTTCGCTTTTTCCGTTCACGCGAATCTGATCATCGCCACTCACCGTCACGCCGGGAACCGACCGCAATAAATCCATCACATTTTCACCGCTCGACTTGGCACTGTTTTCTACGTTATAAACGACTCTGTCTGCTTTGCGTTCAATAATCGGTCTGGACGCAGAAATTTCAACACCGTTTAACGTGTTTGCGGTAAGTTGTAATTGCACCGTGCCAATGTCTTTTATTTCATTTGCCTGAACAACAATATTTGCGATAGTGTCAATTTTATAACCAAGAAACACAATTTCTAACAGGTAATTTCCATCTTCAATATCAGGAATTTCAAACCTGCCTAAACTGTCTGTGGTGGTGCCGTTCAGGTAAGTTGCATGGTTGTATTTATGCAGAATGATATTGGAAAATTCAACCGGTTTTTTATTTTCATCCACTACGGTTCCGGTAATCGTATTGCCCAACAGGAACGAACAGTGTATTAATATAAAGCAACTAAAAAATGCGATTCTCATAGTTATAGTTTGTGTTGCCAAATTGGTAGCAACATATTTAAATTTATTACAACTGCAACTAATTATTTTGTTAAATAGTTAGTTGCAATAATTAATGTGCTTCTACTTCTGAGGCACCTGATGTGCTTTTATTGACTTTTTTTGGCTCGTTCAGATAAGTAACATGAGATGCGCCACTTGCTTCAGCTTCCAGTATATTGCTGCAATTCAACGTTGCTTTAGAAGCACCGCTGGCATCTATATTGACATCATTGCTGCTGCAATTTTTTCCATTATAATTAGAAGCGCCGGATATGTCTATGGTTTGTTTTGCGGCTGTTCCTTTCACCGTAAGCTTTGATGCACCGGAAATATCCAAATCCAGTAATTCGGTTTCCAGTAAAATTTCTACTCGCGATGCACCTGACGTTTTTATGTTTATTTTTTTTTCTTTGAAAGTATGTGTGCTGCTGAAATGCGAAGCGCCGCTGATGAAAATTCCGGAAAGTGAATTACCGTATACCGTTGCTTTCATCACGCTGGTATTGTAATTGCCATAATCTTTTAATTTGATCGTAAGAGTTCCATCGGCATTTCCAACAAACACATCGTCTGCATCGTCTTCATCAATTTCAACCTCGACTTTGTTTTCATTGCTATGAATAAATTCTACCTGAAAAGCGGAACTGACTTTTAGTTTGCTGAATTCTTTGATTGAATAATATTTTTTGACAGTAGACGCCGACAACTGTTGAATAAACAATGTGCAAAGCATCAGTGTGATAGTTAGTTTTAACAGATTTTTCATTTGTATAATTTTAAGTTGGTTAATTAAAAATCAAGTCGCTGAATTTGGAATTAATTTTAATAATTGGTGATGACTCTGTGGCGCTTTTTGTTTTAGCATGCAGTAAAGTTGTCTTAGATGTTTCCTGTTTTTTAGTAATGACTAAAGGAGAATTTTTTATGTTGATATCACCGTTTACGTCATTAACAACAAGGTTTATTGGGTTTTCAGGATTTATTTTTATTTCACAATCAGAGTAAACACTGTTAATTGATAACTCTGAAGTACTCTTAGAGATATTTTTAATTTTTAAATCACTGTAAACTAAATTTGCTTTTAAACCTTTCCATATTTCTGATAGTATAATATTAGAGTAGGAAGAGGTTAAGTTTAAGAAACCTGCACTAATTATTTTTATGTCGTCGTATTTTGAATTCATAGTTCCTATGTATGGAGTTCTAGAAGTTTTTATATCGCAATAACTTGAGTTTACTGAAAGAGTGTCTATTCCATGCAAACTTAAATTTGCATATGTTGCATTTAATTTCACATTTCTCATGTCAATCAACTCAATATCTGTATAGTTTGAATTTATGGAAGTTATTCCGTTACATAAAACCATCGATACAAATCCGTAATTTGTTTTTAGATGAATAGGTATATTAAAATTGAAAGCTCCTCCAATTCCTAAGTTGCAATAATTGGTGTTAAAATTTAAAGATGAAATGCTTTTTGGTAAATAAATGATGTTACCTGTTGTATAGTCTTCGTTCTTTGATTTGCTTTTAAATAACCAATCCCAAAGTGATTGAGAGTTTTCAATAGAATAGTTTGTATTTATGACTAATTTTGAGTTTGATTTTTTAGCATTTATATTCAAGTCATTTTCATAATCATCGTTTGTATAGTCTGATTTATCTGTTTTTAAAATAAATTCAATTCTTACAAAGTCATTTTCCCAGGTGTCCACTCTAAAGCTTTGATTATTTGCAATAAGTTCAAATGCAGTGTTATTAGTAACTTGCCAATCTTTAGTGATTTTAAAGGTCTTTACCGTATGCTGGCTCATGGCAGATGAAACCAGCAACCAGCTAAATAATACTGCTATTATCTGTTTCATTGTTCATTTGTTTATCTTGTTTTTTTAATACTTCTTCTATACGTTGAATCAGTTCCAGTTTTGCACGATAATATTTGAGAATCGCTTCTTTTATTTTCGGATTATTCGGATTTTTTTTCAGCTCATTCATTAATACTACTTTCATCGGACTGTCCAGTGTTACTTCGTTTTCGACTTCTTTCGGAATGCTCATTTCATTCGAGTTGATGTTGCTCAGTTTCTGCTGTATGTCAGATTCATAAGTATTTACTTGTCTGCAAAATTCTTTTGAAACACCATCTATGGAACAAATCGTATTCGTTGGTTGCTTATGTTGTAATAAAAATAACACCATCACACCTGTCAATACAGCAGCAGCAGCAGCAAATTGTATCCATCGGTTTTTCCATAATGGAATTACTTTCTTTCGGATTACGCTCTGTTCGATGTTGTCCCAAAGTTTTTGTTTGTTCGGAAAATCAACATCAAATTCCTGACGATGCTGTTTGATATATTTATCTATATTATCCATGTTGTCTTTTTTTTACAGTTAATAATTCCTTCAGTTTTCGCTTTGCTTTAAATAATTGTGTTTTTGCCGTTGATTCGGATATTTCCAGCATATCTGCAATCTGTTTGTGCGAATAATCTTCAAACATAAACAGGTTGAAAACCACTCTGTATCCCTGAGGCAATTCTTCAATTGCTGTTTTAATTTCCTCAATGGTAAAATTATTTTCACTTTCACTGTCATTATCACTCTCAATCTCACTATCACTCTCACTATCACTCTCATTCATATCTTCTTTCAACTCGTCAAATGCTATCTTTTTTTTCTTCAAAACATTTAAGCAAGTGTTTGTCACAATTTGTTTGATCCAACTTCCAATACTGCTTTCATTTCTGTACTGATGAATGTTGTTAAATATTTTAATGAACGCTTCCTGCAAGGCATCTTCCGCTTCAGCCTGATGTTGTAAAATCCGTATACATAGATTATACATGGCATCTGCATATTGCAAATACAATTGTTTACAAGCCAGCACATCTTTTTGCTTCAGCTTTTCCAGAAATGTATGATCCGTACTGTATTCCAAGTTTTTCTGTTCAATAGTAAAGACACGAATTTAACAGATAGTTGCCTGAAGCCTGCCGGAATTATAAATTTTCGGTTATTTATTAACATTTCAGGATAGATTTTGCTTTAAAATCGGCTAAATCAAGTCTATTTTTGCAACATGCAGGATACGTTCAGACAACAAGGATTACGTAAAAGATTGGTACAGGAATTGCGTGGTGAAGGTATACAAGATGAAAATGTATTGAAAGCCATAGAGAAAATACCGCGCCATTTTTTCATCGAAACTGTTTTCGGTGATGATGCTTATGAAAATAAACCGTTTCCGATTGGCCGAGGACAAACCATTTCCAATCCGTATACGGTTGCTTATCAGACGGAATTGCTGGATTTAAAAGCTGGTGATAAAGTGCTGGAAATAGGCACAGGCTCAGGATATCAGTCTGCCGTACTAGCTGAATTAGGAGCTGAAGTATTTACCATCGAAAGACATCAGCCATTATCCAATAAGGCAAAAAAGGTGTTGATGCATTTTGGTTATACCAATGTGAAAACGTTTTATGGAGATGGGTTTAAAGGGTTGCCACAAGATGCGCCTTTTGATAAGGTATTGATTACGGCAGCAGCGCCTGAAATTCCAAAAGAATTATTAAAGCAACTGAAAGTTGGCGGCATTATGGTGATTCCGTTTGGTGAAGGTGAAACTCAGAAAATGATCAGAATAAAACGTTTGGATAACAATGAATTTGAAAAAGAAACGTTTTCTACATTTACATTTGTACCCATGCTGAAAGGTGTGGAAGATTAATTTTAAATACTAAAGAAATGAAACGAATAATAAATTTTGTATTGGTAGCAGCCTGTTTGCAGTCGCTTGCTTTTGCACAGGGAAGCTTATCAAAAAAACAATTTGACGAATTATGGAGCAAAGCAGACAGTTCTACTAAAATTGTCATTAAAACCGGAAATTCAACAAAAGATTTGAATGCACAGGAACGCAATAATATTGAGTCGGTGGATATTAAGCAAAAGACGGTAACCAATCCCAATTATAATTTTAAAAAAATAGACACGTCTAATCTGGATGCACTTTCTTCAAAACCCATCATAAAAGGTACTTCCACTAAATCTAAAACAACTTCAAAAACAATTGAAGTCAAAGAAACAAAATTGAAAGAAGCAGCAGCACCGGTAAAAGAAGCAGCCACTAAAACTACGGATGCACTAAAAAGCACTGACAAAAAAGTGAATACAGTTGCTAAATCAACAGGAAGCGAAACACCTAAGAAAACGTT
This sequence comes from Chitinophagales bacterium, assembly GCA_035389165.1. Classification (GTDB taxonomy): domain Bacteria; phylum Bacteroidota; class Bacteroidia; order Chitinophagales; family JADIYW01; genus JADJSS01. Next base: position 885 of record DAOORG010000088.1, on the reverse strand, counting down.
TTCCGAAGATGATTTTTCATCTAAGCCAATTGTAAAAGGCAAGAAAACAGTAACAGAAAGCAGTCCGGAAACTTCGACAACACCGGTAAAAAAATACACTATAGATACCACTAAGAATTTTAAAGAATTTACGTTCGAAACAAAACCGGTTGTAAACAACAGCGCATCGTATAGCAGAAGAGATGAACCGATGCCAAAATCAGCACAACAAATAGATGAGGAAATTCCGGTGAACAGAAAGCCGAACAATACCAATGTTGACAAGGATAATTCGTTTATGAAAGAAGCTTATGCGCAATACGACAAAGAAGCTGATTCTTTGCACAGTGCCAATAAAAGAAGACTGGACAGCATCATGCAGGCGCTGAATATAAAAGTGCCGGTCGTTATTAATCCGTCAGAATTTATTGATATCTACGTTAACGGCGGCGGCACTTTACAGAACAATGATTCAAAATTGTACGACCGGATTTCTATTTTACATACCGGTGTAATTCAGCGTGAATACAAAACAAAATCGGAAGGTGTTCAGCGTTCTGAGAAAAAGATATCTAAAGATGAGCTGACGAAACTGGCGCAATATATGGTAGATATGGGATTTTTGGATTTCAATAATGACTACGACTGTGCCGATGAAGATGAGCTTTGCAACCAGCGATTTGGCAAATCGCCGCAAGTGGTGCCATTAGAGATTTCCTTTACTGCAGGACAACGCAAGAACAAAGTGAAAGTAGCCATCTTTGCACCAAAGACAGAAAAAAATCTCGTGAACTATCCGGCAAACCTGGAAAAAATCATGAATGCGATTTATACGATAGTAGAGAAGTAATTTTATCATCGAATTTCCACGTCGCTGTCATTTCGAGCGAAGCGAGAAATCTTGCT
>DAOORG010000087.1:6355-9787 GCA_035389165.1 Chitinophagales bacterium | reverse complement strand
TTTTTCTGGAATATTTACTTCAAGTTATCACCACTTGTGCATTATACGTTTTGTTGAAAAATCTTACAACTCTTATCTTTGATAGTTATGGCAGAAGAAGTAGTAAAAGAGAAAGTAAAACGGGTAAAAAAAGCACCCGTAGATGAAACTATAGAGGAAGGCACACCTGCACCATTTATTGATGCTGAAACACTGAAAACAGGATTTGGTCTGTTTTTTCTGTTTTTGGCTATTATGTTGTTTATCGCGTTTGGTTCCTATTTATTTACGTGGAAAGACGACCAGGATAAAGTGTTGAATTTTTCCTGGAAAATCATATTCAGCAAAGAAGCAATAGTTGAAAATAAAATGGGTAGAATCGGTGCCTATTTATCGCATGTTTTCTTTTATGATTTTTTTGGAATCGCATCCTTTTTTGTGTCTTATATCTTTTTTACGATTGGTATTAATCTCACTTTTAAAGAACGAATTTTCAAACTCACAAAAATATTTTTCACTTCTTTATTCTGGATAGTTTTTGTTGCAACACTGGCATCTTTTATTTTTTCTTCTGCATCTTTTCCGTTTGGTGGCGGACTTGGAAAAAATAATTATGAATGGTTGTCTACGTTAATGGGTAGATTAGGTTTAGGGATTTTATTAGGCATTATCGGACTTTCCTTTTTAGGATTTAATTTAAAAGATGCGTATGAAAAATTCACAGCATGGAAACAAGCATGGAATGAACGAAGAAAACAATACGCATTAGAAAAAGAAAAAAACCTTCCAACAGAAGTAGATGATTTTTATAAAGAAGAAGAATTGAAAAAAGAAGACGGTTATGAAATGGAAACAATCATTCCGGAAGAAATAGAATTGCCAACACCACATTATGAAGACCAGACCTTTGAAGTCTTGAATGAAACGGTTGCAACCGAAATTATAGAACCGGAAAATATTCAGGAAAAGCCAACCATACAAATGGAGTTGATTGAAAAAGAAGAAACGGAAACGGTATTTGAAAAAGTGGAAGCAACACCGAAAAAAGAAAAATTCACGTTAGAACCTGATTTTGAGATTGAGGAAATACAGGCTTTTGGAACGATTGATGAGACGCAAAAAATTGAAAGCGAGCAAGAAAAGGAAAGTGAAAAAGAACATTTTGGCTTAGACACAAATTTTGATCCTCGTTTGGAACTATCCAAATATAAATTTCCGGGTTTAGAATTACTGGAAGAACATGGCAGCGGACAAATAGAAATCAATAAAGAAGAACTGGAACAAAATAAAAATCAAATTGTACAAACGCTCTCTCACTACAATATTGGTATAGAAAAAATTAAAGCTACTGTTGGTCCTACGGTTACCTTATATGAAATAGTTCCTGACAAAGGTGTTCGTATTTCTAAAATAAAAAATCTGGAAGATGATATTGCGCTCAGTTTATCTGCATTGGGTATCCGTATTATTGCACCGATTCCCGGAAGAGGCACTATTGGTATAGAAGTACCCAACGTGAAGAAAAGCATCGTTTCGATGAAGTCATTACTGGCAGGCGAAAAATTCCAGAAATCAGATATGGATTTACCGATTGCCTTAGGGAAAACGATTTCCAACGAAGATTTTGTGGTAGACCTGGCAAAAATGCCTCACTTGCTTATGGCTGGAGCCACAGGACAAGGAAAATCAGTTGGTTTAAATGCCATTTTAGTTTCTTTATTGTACAAAAAACATCCGGCAGAATTGAAATTTGTGTTGGTAGATCCGAAGAAAGTGGAATTAAATCTCTATAAACTGATTGAGAATCACTACCTCGCCAAATTACCTAATGAAGAGGAAGCCATTATCACCGATAATAAAAAAGTAATACATACACTGAATGCATTGTGTATAGAAATGGATACCAGATACGAATTGCTAAAAGTGGCTCAGGTGCGCCATATCAAGGAATATAACCAGAAATTCTTAAAACGCCAGCTGAACCCGAATAACGGACACCGCTTCCTGCCTTATATTGTGTTGGTGGTAGATGAATTTGCCGACCTGATGATGACTGCAGGAAAAGAAGTGGAAGCACCAATTGCGCGTCTGGCGCAACTTGCACGTGCAATCGGAATCCATCTGGTGATTGCCACACAACGACCATCCGTAAATATTATCACCGGTACGATAAAAGCCAACTTTCCTGGAAGAATTGCTTTTAAAGTAACAGCAAAAGTGGATTCACGTACCATTCTGGATGCAAGTGGTGCCGACCAGTTAATTGGCCGTGGCGACATGTTATTATCGCAAAGTGGAGAACTTACGCGTTTACAATGTCCATTCGTTGACACACCGGAAGTTGAATTGATAGCCAAATTTATAGGCGACCAAAAAGGATTTCCAACACCTTACGAATTGCCGGATTATGTAGATCCGAAAGAAGCAGGAAATAGCGACAGAACGTTGGATTTAGGCGATCGTGACGACTTATTCAGCGAAGCTGCACGATTAATTGTTAGAAATCAGATAGGTTCTACCTCATTAATACAACGAAAACTAGCTTTAGGTTATGCTCGTTCCGGACGACTGATGGACCAACTCGAAGCCGTTGGCATCGTTGGCCCAAACCTTGGTAGCAAAGCCAGAGAAGTTTATGTAAAAACCGATGAAGAATTGGAACGGATTTTGCAGGAACTCGGTGAAGTGTAAAAGTTAACCGTTATTTTTACCCGATAATAGAAATTTCTATTTATTTTGTAAGTTACAAACGGCTAATTATTTTTAAAAAAGTAACAAATAACAGTACAAACGTAACATGATACAGCTTTTTTCAATTTTGAGTTTTTTTCTATCCATTTTTGGTTATCAGTCGGACAAACAGCTGAATGACCCGAAAGCTAAAGTTTTATTAGATGCAGTGAGTAAAACCTATAAAGGTTATAATTCAATTCAGGCAGATTTTTCTTTAACTACTTATAATCCAATTCAAAATAAAACCACCAATCAACCAGGCAGCGTTTATCTGAAAGGTGAAAAGTATAAAATTTTAATGGGTAAGCAGGAAATTTTCTGCGACAAACAAAGTGTATGGACTTATCTGAAAGACATCAATGAAGTGCAGATAAATGATTACGAAGCGAATAAAGAAGACATCACGCCTTCCAATATGTTTACTATTTATCAAAATGATTTCAACTATATGCTGAACGGTGAAGAAGTAGTAGACAAAACGAATTGTTCGATAGTAGATTTGATGCCAAAAGATAAAAGTAAACCGTTTTTTAAAGTACGTATCTGGATAGATAAAAGTGCTAAATACATTAAGCGCATGAAAGTATTTGACAAAAACGGAAACTTATATACGTACAGCGTTAGTTCATTTAAATCAAACGCAAATTTAGAAGATTCTTTTTTCAAATTTGATGCTTCCAAACATCCAGGTGTGCATGTGGAAGATTTGAGAATGTAAGT
>DAOORG010000087.1:0-6255 GCA_035389165.1 Chitinophagales bacterium | reverse complement strand
TTATCTTATCTGACCACTTCCTCTTACCAACCATTTTTCTGTAGTTAATTTTTCCAGTGCAAAAGGTCCGCGCGCATGAAGTTTTTGGGTAGAAATTCCAATTTCCGCACCTAACCCAAAACAACCACCGTCTGTGAAGCGTGTGCTGGCATTGGTATAAACCGCAGCTGCATCTACTTCATTTAAAAATCTGTTACACAAATCATCATCTGTTGAAAGAATCGCTTCACTGTGTCTGGATGAATACCGTCTGATGTGATTAACTGCTTCGTCAAAACCACTGACCGTTTTTACAGAACACTGCTGACTTAAATATTCCATTCCAAAATTTTCTTCCGTTGCTTTTTGCAGATTAGGATAGCCGGTTTCTTTTAAGATAGCAAACGCAGTTTCATCAGCAAAGATAGTTACGTTAAACTCATTCAATCCATCTGTTAGCATAGGTAAAAATTCAGCAGCAATTTTTTCATCCACGAGAATGGTATCTAAAGCATTACACACGGAAGGACGCTGTGTTTTTGCGTTAATTACAATTTGCACGGCATCTTTTAAATTGGCGGTACTTTCTACATAAGTATGGCAAACACCTGCACCGGTTTCTATCGTAGGTACTTTTGAATTCTCTCTTACAAAATCAATTAACTGCTGCGAACCGCGTGGAATAATGATATCTACATATTTAACCGCTTCCAGCAATTCCTTAACAAATTTGCGGTCGACAGGCAAAAGCTGAATGGCATTTTTATCTACACCGTTTTCAATCAGTGTATCATGAATAATTTTTACGAGTATCTTGTTCGTAAATTCGGCATCGCTTCCACCGCGCAGCACCACCGCATTTCCTGCATACAGGCACAATGCTGCCACATCTATGGTAACATTTGGTCTTGCTTCATAAATTACACCAACAACACCCATCGGCACTGTTATTTTTTGAATGTGCAATCCATTTTCAGCATGATTATCAATCAATACTTTTCCGGCTGGATCTTCCAGTTTTACAATATCGTGAAGGCTGTCTGCTAAATCCTTAATTCTGCTTTCATTCAATAAAAGTCTGTCTTTTTTAGGATTCGAATCGTCCATTTTATCCAAATCCTTTTTATTTTCCTGAATGATAATTTCCTGATTGGCAATCAACAACTGAGACAATCGAAACAAAATACTTTTCTTTTGTTCCAACGATAATCTTCTTACTTCAATTGAAGCCATGCTAACTGCAGCTAATACCGGCTGAATACTTTCCATTTAAATAGTTTGTATACAAGTTATAGGTATTTTGGCTTTTTGTAGTATTTTTAAAAGAAAATAATCTAATGTTAAAGAAAACGTTCAAGCTATTATTACTGACTATATTGGTTGTACTTGTTTTTGCTATATTGAAATTCACCTTATTGGGAAAAGAATTAAAAACAGATTCCATTGCAGCTTATTTAACACGTTCTGAGAACAAAAAAAATATAGAACTTACCTTTTTAGGTTGTGCCGGTTTCATCATAGAATATCAGCAAAAAAGCATTTTATGTGATCCCTATTTCAGCAATCCCGGCTTACTGGATTTTGGTAAAAAACAAGTATCCTGGACAAATTATGTATCTGAAAAAAAACTGGCTTCTGTGGATCTGGTCACTATCTCACACGGACACTATGATCATTGTTACGACATTGAAGGTCTTGGTCAATTTATGAATCCGGAAAGTAAAATTGTAGCAGATGCCAGCGTGCAGAATCAATTGAATGCTATTTATAAAAATAAATCATTTCAAAAAAATGCCTTGAATTATGAGGAAAAACAAGATTGGATTTACAACAAAGACAGTCTGTTTCGTGTGTTTCCTTTGCAAAGCACTCACAATCCTCATATCGGAAAAATAGAATTTTTAAAAGGAAAATACAATGAACCTTTAGACGAAATTCCAACGAAACAATGGCAATGGAAAAAAGGAGAAGCTTATTCTTATCTGATAGACATCTTGCAACATGATTCCGTTATTTATAGAATGGTATTGGTAAACGGAACTTTGACCAGCAAAGCAATTGCAGCGTTGAAAGAGCATAGTGAAAAAAGAAACTCAGATGTTCAATTACAAATATTCTGGAAAGAAAAGTTAGTTACCGAAAACATGAACATTGTTTACAATATTACTAAACCGGAACAACTTATATTGCATCACTGGAACAACTTTTTTATTCCAATCAATAAGCCAATACAATATTTCAGAGATTCACATCTTCCTGAAGTGCTGAAGTCTTATAATGAAAAGAAGATTCCAATGTCGGTGATGCTGCCATTTACAACTGTAAATTTATAAGAAACCGCTACATCAGTACAATATCATCTGCGTGGGCCAGAATGAGATTCTGCTGTTTCAAATTTTTCTGTAATTCTTTAGACGAAATTCTGGCGCGAGCTACAGCAAACGCATTTCCATTTTCGTCTAACAGCTCGAAAGCTTCACCTTCTTCAAATGCTGCCTGTATAGTTTTTATACCAACTACTAACAAGCTTTTTCGTTTCAGCAAAGCCTTCTGTGCACCATCATCGACAACAATACTGCCAATCACCAGACTACCGCTTGCCAGCCATTTCTGACGTGCATTTTTTGCTACATTTTTAGGATAACAAACCGTTCCGGATTTTTCTTTTACCGCATTCAGCAATCCGTTTTTTTCTCTGGCAGGAAAAATAATTACCTTAATTCCAAGATTGGTTGCCATATGCGAAAACGTAAGTTTACTAATCATACCACCTAAACCGGCTGCTGATTTTTCTTTGGTCGCCAATCCCAAAATCTTATCGTCAAACTTTTCAATACGTCTAATTACTTTTCCGTCATTATCCAAAACGCCATCTACAGATGTTCCGATTAACAGCAACTGAGCGCCAAAGCCAACGGCAAGTAAGGTAGCCAGTTCGTCATTATCTGAAAATTTAAGTTCGCGCGAACTGACTACATCATTTTCATTTGCAATCGGTATAATACCATTTTTCCAAAGCTCTTCGTAAGTAGCACGCAATTGCAAGAATTTTTCTCTGTCAGAAAAATGACCACGTTCACACAAACTTTGTGCAATCGGAATTTTATATTTTGCAAATGCTTCCGAATATTTATATATTAATATAGGATTGCCGATAGCTGCAGCAGCTTTTCTTTCTTCAATTTTACCGGAATAATTTCGAATATATTTTTTGCCGGTTCCTACCGCACCGGAAGAGACCATCACGATATGATATTCTTTATGCAAAGCAGCCAATTGCTTTGCCACACTTTGCACCACCAATTCATCCAGATTTCCTTTCGTATCTGTAATTGAAGAAGTACCAATTTTGAAAACCAATATCGGTTTTTGCATAATTTAAAAAAGTTTATACAAAGTAATACTTATTTTGGAGTTGCGTAAAAAATGTAGTTTAAATTTAGTTGAATGTTTATTTTAATTTAAAAAGAACAGAGAAATAGTATATTTACAATGCCATAAACAAAGAAATAAGCTATCGATAATCCAATCTTTTAAAAAGTAATTTTGTTCAATTGCTATTTATAAAAAACTATCCGCTACATTTAAAGCAAGTATAAAATGAGTACAGAAGAAATTATTCAAAAATTTGAGTTGGAAGCACATCCTGAAGGTGGTTTTTACAAACGTACGTATACCGCTGAAAACAACTCTTTTTCCTCAATTATTTTTTTATTAGCAGAAGGAAATTTCTCTGCTTTTCACAAAATTAAATCTGATGAGCAGTGGAATTGGTATGATGGTGATGCGATTGTTATTCACGAAATTGACGCTGATGGCAATTACACCAAAACCATTTTATCTAATGACGATGCAAACTTCAATTTCCAATACGTAGTAAAAGGCGGCAATTGGTTTGCAAGTGAATGCATTGGCGAAAACGGTTATGCACTTTGCGGCTGCACCGTTATACCTGCATTTTCATTTGATGATTTTATATTAGCCGACCGCAGCCATCTCATTGAACAATTTCCGCAACATGAAAAAATTATTGATCGCCTGACAAAATAATTTTTTTTACAAATTTAAAAAATGCAGGAAATAAAAATTCATCAGCCAATAATAGATGCCGTCATTGTTTGCCTTAAAGCTGTTTTTGAAGAAGGAAAAGTTGCCGACAAAGAAGTTAGTTTTCTGTTAAAGCAACATAAAAATTTCGGATCGCGCGACAGAAGCATGATTGCTGAAAGTGTATATGATATAGTACGTTGGAAATATAAGTATACGCATCAACTGGAAATGTATAATCCTGCATTTTCAAAATACAAACATCTGTTGCTGGTCAGTTTACTCAACAGAAAATACAGCATCAAAAATCCTGAATTATTTGAAGTTTCACCTGAAGAAATCAATGCATTAACTAAAGTTACGGAACAGACTATTGCTGTAAAACATATTGAACAATCTTATCCGGAAGACTTCTATACTTTTTGTCTGGAAAGTATTGGCGAAAAATGGCATGAACTGGCAAAAGCACTGAATCAGAAACCAAGTGTATTTATACGATTGAATACTTTAAAAATGCCATTATTAAATGGTCAATGGTCAACAGATGCTTTTATAGAATTAGTAAAAAAAGAAAATATTGAAGCTGCCAATACTGGTACTGAAAATTGCATACAAATCTTATCAAAAAACAATTTAAAGAACAGCGATTTTTACAAACAAGGTTTGTTTGAATTTCAGGATATCGGCTCACAGGCCATTGGAAATTTCTTATTCGATTCTATTTCGGATACTTCAAAAATAAATGACATAAACATTTTAGATTTATGTGCCGGTGCCGGTGGAAAAACGCTGCATTTATCTGCTTTGCTTAAAAATAAAGGGAAGATTTATGCAACAGATTACAAGGCTTCCCGCTTAAAAAACTTACAGCAAAGAGCCGAACAGGCCGGTTGTGAGAACATAAAAATTATAGACTTCAAGGAAGTCAAACAATTAAAAAATCTGGATTATATTTTAATGGATGCACCTTGCAGCGGCACCGGAACATTTAAACGACAAGCAGATTTAAAATATAAAATTACACCGGAAAAAATTCAGGAATATCAGACCATACAGGCAAGCTTGCTGAATGAATATAAAAACTTATTGCAAAAAAACGGCAAGTTGATTTATGCCACATGCAGTATTTTACCGCAGGAAAATGAACTGCAAATACAAGGTTTTTTAAAAAATAATCCAGGATTTAAACTAGAACAATCTAAGCAATTGTTGCCCACTGAATATGATGGTGATGGATTTTATATGGCTTGTTTGAGTAAATAAAATCATAGATTGCTTCGTGCCTCGCAATGACGTTTTCGACTATCTCAACAATAAAATTCCACCTTGTTTATGGTAGGTTTTATCATTTTGCATCGTAACATCTAAAATGTAACTGTAGTTATCCTGCGGACAATTTTCGCCTTTGAACGTACCATTCCATTTATTGCTGACATCATAACTTTCAAACACCAGCTCGCCCCAGCGATTATATATTTTAAAACTAAATGATTTTGGGTTGATGGCAAATACTTCTGCCACATCATTGACTCCGTCATTATTAGGTGTAAATGCCGATGGTATATACACATTGGTCCGTCGCACTATGATGTTGGTTTGTGCGGTATCTTCACAACCGTCAGTTGCTTTTACAGTCACTGTGTAAAGCGTGTTTTGAGTTGGATTAGCTACAGGATTTTCACAAGCTGTGCAACTAAGACTGGCTGCCGGTGTCCAGTTCCAGCTGACTGCAGTGCCGAAAGAAAGAACCGGCAACAATGTAATGCCATTTCCGGACTCAACAGTATCTGAGGCATGGAGCGAAACCGTAAAATTATTTGGAAAAACAGATAAATTGGTGACAATAATACTATCACAGGTATTTAATTGTCTAAGCGTATCTTTATAAATACCGGCGCGACTGACTTTATTTCCGTTTGGCAAGGTATAGCTTTGTCCATCGCAGATGGCGACAGTATTTGTAAATGGAATTGGATTAGTAATAGTAAGGTTGGTCGTGATGATGCTGTCGCAGCCGAAAGACGAACGAAGCGTATCTTTATAAATTCCTGCAACAGAAACTGTATTTCCTTTGGGTAAGGTATAGGTTTTGCCTTTACAGATAACAGGATTTTGATTGACAGAAATATTGCTTAAAAAGCTAAGTCGATATTCTATGATACTATCACAACCAAAAATTGTTTGTAATGAATCTCTGTAAGTGCCGTTTGTGGTTATAACTCTTCCATT
>DAOORG010000086.1:5240-9809 GCA_035389165.1 Chitinophagales bacterium | reverse complement strand
AATCGCCACTTCAAAAAATCATTAAATTCAAATACTTAAAAGGTATCACTTCCGACATACACTCAAAATTCGTATCTTTGCAATAAATACAGAAAATTCTATGATTACAGTTAATAATTTATCACTTCAATACGGAAAGAGAGTGTTGTTTGACGAAGTGAATGTGAAGTTTACACACGGCAATTGCTACGGTGTTATTGGTGCTAATGGTTCAGGAAAATCTACTTTTTTAAAAATTCTTTCCGGAGAAATTGAATCTACAACAGGTAGTATTGAATTTTCTCCTGGTGAACGTATGTCTGTATTGTCTCAAAATCACTTTGCATTTGAAGAAAATACCGTTCTGGATACTGTAATGATGGGAAACAAACGGTTGTATGAAGTGATGAAAGAGAAAGATGCATTGTATGCTAAAGCAGATTTTACGGATGAAGATGGACATAGAGTTGGTGATTTGGAAGCTGAATTTGCTGAGATGGATGGATGGAATGCAGAAAGTGATGCTGCAGAGTTATTAAGTAATTTAGGCGTGAAAGAAGATCAGCATTATAAACTGATGAAAGAATTGCCTTCTACAGATAAAATTAAAGTTTTATTGTCTCAGGCACTATTCGGAAATCCTGATATTCTAATTCTTGATGAGCCTACGAATGATTTGGATGTTAACACTATTTCGTGGCTGGAAGATTTTTTAGCTGATTTCAAAAATACGGTTATTGTTGTTTCTCACGATCGTCACTTTTTGGATATGGTGTGTACGCATATCGTTGATATTGATTTTAATAAAATCAATTTATACACCGGTAACTATACTTTCTGGTATGAAACCTCTCAATTGTTATTAAAACAACGTGCTGATAAAAACAAGAAAAACGAAACCAAAAAAGCGGAATTATTAGATTTTATTGCTCGTTTCAGCGCAAATGCATCTAAATCTAAACAGGCTACCTCTAGAAAAAAAGCATTGGAAAAACTGGATATTGAACAGATTAAAGCATCCAGCAGAAAGTATCCGGGAATCTTCTTTAAACAAAGTAGAGAAGCCGGTGACATGATTTTAGATGTTCACAATGTTGGATTTAATTTAGAAGACGGAACACAATTATTTAAGGATGTAACGTTCACAGTGAATAAAGGTGACAAAATTGCATTTATCTCAAAAGATGGTTTAGTCGTTTCTAATTTCTTTAAAATTTTAGCCGGCGAACAACCAGCTACAAGAGGTGAAATTAAATGGGGAATTACCATTACAAAATCTTATGTTCCAAATGATAACTCATCTTATTTTCAGAATAATGATTTGAATTTAGTGGATTGGCTAAGACAATACTCTGCAGAAAAAGACGAAACGTTTATTCGTGGATTTTTAGGTCGTATGTTGTTCAGCGGTGAAGAATCTTTGAAAAAATGTACAGTATTATCAGGAGGCGAGAAAGTGCGCTGCATGATGAGTAAAACCATGATGGAAGATGCCAACTTTTTAATATTAGACGAACCAACCAATCACCTGGATTTAGAGTCTATTACTGCATTGAACAATGGTTTAATTGAATACGCAGGAACAATTGTTTTTACTTCTCATGACCATACATTTACGCATACCATTGCCAACAGAATAATTGAACTTACACCAAACGGAATGCTCGATAAAATGATGTCGTATGACGATTATCTGACTGATAAAAAAGTACAAGAACAACGTGCAGAGTTGTATGGTGAATTGGTTAAATAAACCCTAAATCCCTAAAGGGACTTCTATTATGTGTAAAAATTCGCCTTTAAGTGATAGTGGTAATTTTTTTTACTATTTTTATTAAATGAAGCAACAGCAGAATTACACATTTACCAATTGGGCAAAGAATGTTCAAAGTGTTGCAGCTAATTTTTTTCAACCGGAAACAGAAGAGGAAATTATCACAGTTGTTAAAAATTACCCTAAAATCAGAATGGTAGGCACCGGACATTCCTGGTCAGGAATATGTGCCACCAATGAAGCATTGCTTAATCTGGATAATTACAACAAAATAACCAAAATTGATAAAGCGCTAAAATTAGTAACCGTTCAAGCTGGCATTAAACTCTGGCATTTAAATAATTTACTGGATAAAGAAGGTTTAGCATTACTAAATTTAGGTTCCATCGATCAGCAATCTATTGCAGGTGCAATTTCTACAGGAACTCATGGTTCGGGAATTCAATTTCAGATTCTGGGTTCTCAAATGGTGGAATTTAGTTTGATAAAAGCCGATGGCACGAAACATATCATCAATAAAGAAAAGGACACAGATTTATTTAATGCATGCGTAGTAAACTTAGGTTGTTTGGGTGTGATTTCTGAAATTACACTACAGGTCACCGATGCGTTTACATTGCACGATTACACGACTACACTTCCTTTTGATGAGGTGATTGATAAGCTGGATGACTATCTGAAAGATAATGATCACTTTAAATTATGGTGGTTGCCGCCGTGCAAAGATATTATCGTTTTCAGGTATAGGCGAACACATGAAAAACCAAATGACAGCAAACTTAGGGTTTTTCTTAAAGATCATTTGCTATCTGTTATTATCTATCGTTTTTTAGTTTTTGTGGCTAAATTATTTCCATTTATAGCAAAACCTTTAAATACCATGCTTACATGGAATATGAAAGAACCTTTAGACAGAATTGAAAAAAGCTATAAGGTATATGTCGTGCCCGAACCACCATTGCATCGCGAGACAGAATGGACATTTGAAATTTCAAAAGCTAAAGAAATACTTAGAGCGTATAAAAATTTCATTACTGAAAATAAATATAACCTGAATTTTATCCAGGAAATACGATTTACCAAAGGTGATGATTTTTGGCTGAGTGGATGTTATAAACGCGACGCCATTTGGTTAGGTTTATATAATTATGCACATGAAAAATGGGATAAGGTTTTACCTGAATATGAAGCATTTGCTAAGAAATACAATGGAAGACCGCATTGGGGCAAGGAATTTACGATGGATAAAAATTATTTACATCAGCAATATGAAAAAATGGATGATTTTAAAAAGTTAAAAGAGGAAATGGATCCTTCCGGAAAATTTGAAAATAAATTTATCAGTGATTTATTGGGATGATTTGTGTTTGTCAAAATGCAAGTAAGTAATATGAATAGACATGTAAAAAATGATGACAAATGCATGTTTCTTTTTTTTGTTGCTCTTTGTTAACCTAGATTTTAGAAATTCTTCTGTATATTTATTCTCTGCAAAATTTTATAATATAATTCTAAACCATAAGCCAAAATGATACAGCCAAAACAACATTCTTTATTTGCCAATAACACGCATATTCCATTTGGTGTATATGATGATTTAATTTCAAATGTGGATACTGCTAACTGGGACAAACTTGGTTTTCTGGCAAAAAAAAGAAGAACAGAGCGAAAAGCCTGGGTGTTTTTTGGCGTGTTTAGTCCTGAGTTGATTTGTGGTTTTGCCATCGCCGATGCAGGTATGGTAGCAACGGCATTTTCTTATTTTTATTCATTGAAAGATGGCATTTTTGAAGAAGATAAAACAACGGTTCCTTTAGGGTTTGCCAATGATTTTAATCCGAATTTAGAGAGCGAATGGAAACTTGGAAATTACTCCATTAAAACACAAAATGGTAAAATGTCGATGCAGTACATCGGTAAGTATAAAATGTATATCGAAGCTGAAAATAATACTAATGGTGCTAGTATTGTTGCGCCTTCAAAAGACGACAGACCTTTTAATTTTACCTATAAAAATATTTGCGTACCGGTGAAAGTGCAAATTAACAACGGCGGCGTAAGTACTTATGCAACGAGCGGAAATTACGGTTCAATAGACTTTACCAAAGGATATCCACCTCGCGAAACTATCTGGAACTGGTTGTCTTTTATTGGAAATACAGAATCAGGGAAAATAATTGCCGTTAATCTGGTAGATAGATTCAATGCAAATATGGAAAATATTTTATGGGTGAATGGTCAGAAACAATTACTATCCAATGCGAAATTTACGTTGCAGGAACCGTATGATAAAACGGACTGGCTGATTGAAACGACGGATGGAATTTTAAATTGTCACCTTTCGCCACGTGGTGCCAGAAGTGAGAACATCAATGCATTGGTCATGAAAAGTAAATTTATACAACCTTTCGGAACACTAGACGGTACCATTGTTATTGATGGCAAAGAAGAGAAGTTTACTGCATTAGGTGTGGTAGAAGATCATCATGCCGTTTGGTAATTTATCTGATTTCCAATTGCGCACTATTGATGAAAACATCATCATCATTATATAATTCTACAATAAATTTTCCCTTCTGATTTATATTAACAGAAACATACGTCCAGTGCCAATTTTCATCTATGTAATATGTATCAGTGCCGATTAGCTCATGACAATTATCTGCTGAGTAGATTTTGCAATAAAAATGTCTGGTTTTGAAAGGCTGCTTATTTTGTTGTTCAATTCGTAAGATGACATTGTTATTTGAAGTTTTGTAATTGAAAACGGTATTTTTCCCAATCATACTGTCACCAACTGTTTTTTCATAAAAATC
>DAOORG010000086.1:0-5140 GCA_035389165.1 Chitinophagales bacterium | reverse complement strand
GCACCTTTGTAATTACCGTTCTGATCATACTCAGTACACAGCAATAATTTATTTTGTGCATTAAGATGATTCGTCAGAAAGAATAAACTTATAACAATGAATAGTCTGAATAACATTTGAATGATTATCTATAAATATAAACCATTTTGATCAGAATCTAATGACTTATATTGCTATGTAGCTATAGATTATCAACTACTTAATTTCAAAATAAGCGGAATTAATAAAAGTATCGTTTTGATTGTAGATATCTACAACGTATTTACCAACTTTGGTTACGCTAATAGGCACTTTTATCCAGTTCCAGTCTAAACTACCTACTGTAAATGTTTCTTCTGAAACTAAATCTTTATAATCATCGCCATGATAAACACTTACCACAATTTCAGTGCATTTTAAGTCTTTTTCTTGTTCTAAAACACAAATAATTTCTTTTTTGCCATTTTTTAATCTAAACTCACTTGCTTCACCGGTCAATACACCTTTATCATCAGCGCTTTCACCAAATTTAATTTGAGAATCTTCATAATAATAAGTATCAGAACTTTCATCGTCTACTGAAGTTGTACTTTTCTTTTCAGTATCTTTCATGTAGGCAATGTTTGTATAAGTCAATGCTAACGCATCGTCTCCTTTTCCCATCACTGAAACTCTGTAATCACCGGATTCAGTAAATTTATAGTCATACATTGCCCATTTTTTTCTCTCTGTTTTTGGGTCAAATGTAAAATCCTGTGTGTCAAAAGCAATATAACTTCCGTTGTCATTTTTTTTATCCACGTACAACATCAGCTTATCTTTTATGATAGCATCTTGTGAGTAAATTACATAAACATAGCTTCCTGTTTCTTTATCAATATCCCAATTTTTATTAACTCCGGTGGGTGTACCGTCTGTTTTGTTATAGTCTTCACATAAAACCACTTTGCCATTTTGTGCAATAGCGGAAAATGAAATTGTAAAAAATGCGATTAAAAGTAAGCTAAGGTTTTTCATAAGTATTGTTTTTTCAATTTTAATCAAATTTAATACCAAAATCAATACTAAACATACCCAATAGGTGGTATTGTTGGTCAATATCTATTCAAAATGTATCTTTGCAGCATGGAAAAGCAACATTTTCTTGAAAAATTACAAAATATTAAGGCATTTGTTTTTGATGTTGATGGAGTTTTTACCAATAATCAGTTGATAGCCACAGAGTCTGGTGATTTGATGAGATCGTTTAATGCAAAAGATGGCTTTGCCTTAAAAACAGCTATCGAGCGTGGTTTTACTACTTGTATTATTACCGGTGGCACTTCTGCTGCTGTTCACAAACGCTTCGAGTTGTTAGGCGTTCAGCATAATTATTACCGTGTGAGTGATAAGGTTAATGTGCTAATTGAATTTTTAACAGCTGAAAATATTTCAGCAGAAAATGTGTTATATATTGGAGATGATATTCCTGATTTTTATGCGATGCGTTTATGTGGTTTAAAATGTTGTCCGAAAGATGCAGTGCCGGAAATTCAAACGATTGCTGATTATATATGCAATAGAAATGGCGGTGATGCTTGTGTGCGTGAAGTGATAGAAATGGTGCTGAAAGCGCAAGAAAAATGGTTTTTATTGAATGAATAATTTTTAATAGTGAACTAAGTTGTCTTGAACGATTAATGGAACATATTATTTCTGAATACTAAAATTTTAAATCAAAAAAATGGGTTATATAAAACTGATTCGTCCGCTTAACTTGTTAATTATTATTGTAACCATGTATCTCTTCAGACTTTGTCTGGTAACAGCTTCGCCGTATAAATTATTTTATGTTAGTGCCGTTTTAAGTAATCTTGAATTTTTATTGCTAGTACTTGCTACCGTTTTTATTGCAGCAGGTGGCTATGTGATCAATGATATTTTTGATGTGGACATTGACAGCGTTAATAAACCGCAAAAAGTAATTATATCTAATCAGGTTGCTGAGACAGACGCATATAGTTTCTATAAGATTTTATGTGTCTTAGGTGTTGTATGCACCTTAATACTTGCCTTTATGACCAAAAATTTCAGATTAGCCACCTTGCCGGTTATTGTGATGGTTATTCTAAATTTTTACGCACATACGTTCAAGAAACAGCTAATCGTTGGCAATTTTATGATTGCCTTATGCACGAGTTTTACCATTTTGCTGATTGCCTTGTTTGAAAGTAGTTACAAAGGCGAACTGTCTGCAAATGAATCCTATATTCGTAGTGGTGTTGCAATTGCTGCTGTGATGTATGGTGCTTTTGCATTTCTCACCACATTTTTAAGAGAATTGATTAAAGATATTGAAGACATGAAAGGAGATGAGCAATACGATGCGAAAACAATTCCAATCGTGTTTGGTATAAATGGTGCAAAGCTGACTGCTTACTTGCTAATCTTTTTGTTGATGGGTTTGTTGGTTTCCTTTGCCTGGTTTTTTCCACAGGTAAATCTTAAAAATGTATCTTATTTTATTGGATTTGGGTTGATTTTGCCACTTTTAGTACTTATTTTTTTAATTTTTAAAGCTAATTCCAGTAAAAACTACCATTTAATTAGCAATTTAATAAAGGTTTTTATGGTTCTTGGTATAGCATCAATGTTGTATTTTCGAAGTGGAAATGGTCCGTACTTGTTTGTGCAATACATCAATTCCATAAATAAGCTATTCTAAAACGAATGCAAAAACCAACAAAAATTATATTAGGTTCTCAATCGCCGAGACGATTTGAGATATTATCAGATGCCGGTTTTGATATTGAAATTGTTCGACCAAAAGTGGTAGAGCATTTTCCTTACACGATGGATTTTTATCAGGTGCCGGAATATCTTTCCAAACTTAAGATGCATGATGTGTATTCTTACGTAGGTGAGGACCAACATTTTATTATTTGTGCAGACACCGTAGTTATTCACGACAAAAAATTAGTTGGCAAACCAAAAAATAAAGATATTGCATTCAAATACTTAAAATCGATGAATGGCAAAGTACACGATGTGATAACTGGTGTTACCATCCGTAAAAATAAAAAACAGCTTTCCTTTTCAGAACATACAAAAGTCCATTTCAAAGAATTGAAAGATGATGAAATCTGGCACTATGTAGAGAAATTTGAAACACTGGATAAAGCCGGTGCTTACAATATTCAGGAATATGTTGGTGTAGAAAAAATTGAAGGTGAGTTTTTCAATGTGATGGGTTTGCCTTTAAAACGGGTGCTGCAGGAAATTAAAGGTTGGAAATAAGTTGTTTTGCATCTCTTCTTACTTTAATTTATAAAATACATTTTTACATCGACACCATCAGATTACAACCACGAATATCGCTGTTGTCAATTCTTCCTAATACTTCAAATTCAGTTGCAGAAATAATATTGACCAAATCTTGTGTAGCAATAAATGCACAAGAATAAATATTAGCCAGATCAATTACATTGAGACCACCACGCCCTTTTGTTTCAGTGATATGGAACGGATCGTAAATATCACGTTTCAAAATTTTCATCCATTTTGGTGTTTCAAAAATTCCGTTTCCTTTAGAATAGCCTTGCGATAATAATTCGGTCATTCCATATTCAGAATGTATAGTTTTAACCTTAAATGCATTCGTTAAAATTGCATGTACTTCATCTCTGGTCATTTCTTCGCGTCTGCCTTTCATGCCGCCGGTTTCCATAATGATTACGTCTGATAAATCCATTGGAAATTGATCGGCAAAATCAAGTAAAGCGAAAGTGACACCAATTAATAAGATTTGAGATTTAGGATTGGAGATATTAGATTTTATTTTTACTGCTAACTCATCTAAATTATTTAAGAAGAAACCAGAATTTGGATTTTTACTTTTCTTGATTAAGTCATCAACCATATAAACTAATGATGAAGTATCGCGCTCTAAGTAGGATGGAAGAAGAGCCAAAATTGTCCAGTCTTCTATATTACCATAAAACTGCTCAAATCCTTTTTCAAAACTTTCTTCATATAATTTTAAGTCGGTCACCAAATGTTTACTCGTAATTTGTCCGGTAGTGCCGCTGCTTTCAAATATTTTTTGTGGTTCGGCGTTTCCACTAATAATGCGATGTGTTTTAAAGAATTCTATCGGTAAAAATGGAATTTGCTGAACAGTTTGTACATTCGAAACGTTAATTTTCAGGTAATCTACAAATTGCTTATAAACTAAATTGTGTGTATATTGGAATTCGAAAAGTTGAAGTGCAATTTCTTCAAAATTAAAATTGTCGTTGGAAAAGATTTTTTCGCGTATTTTTGAAACTGATGATTGCACGAAACAAAGGTATAAGAAATCTTATGAAGTTAAAACTTACAATAATATTTGCTGTTTCTTTTTTAGGAATAACTGCATGTTTTAAAACTCCGGAATATCCTATTGAACCAGTTATAAAATTTGTCTCTTACAGTACAGTGCAACCTTATATAATTCCGGATACCGGAAATATTAGAATTTCATTTACAGATGGTGATGGTGATTTAGGTAAATTAAGAAACAATGATTCCGGGTCTTTATCAAGAATATTTATCAGAGATGTAAAATACTCATTGGATAAAATACCTCAGGTATTACCAATTATTCCTCAAAAAGGTACTACAAAAGCTATTTCTGGTACTATTGACATTAAATTAGCAGGAAGTTCTGGAATTGGTTTGTTCGACGAAACTTCTTGTCTTTTGTATCAACACCCTTACGATACATTGATATTTGAGATATACATAAAAGACAGAGCAGGAAACAAAAGCAATGTTATAACAACACCTCCGTTGGTTGTTTCGTGCCCTTAATCATAAACTTCGCTTAATGCATAGTTAATCTCAATAGAGATGCTGTAGTACAGTATTTGCTATATTTTTGTTTACCCGAAATGAAACCAGTCGATGTTATAATTATAGGAGCAGGCTTTTCCGGCTTGTCGGCAGCATATTATTTGCAGCGAAAAGGACTTACAGTAAAAGTACTGGAAGTTTCTTCGCAAGCAGGTGGTAGAGCGCGTTCCGATAAAATGGATGGTTTTACGTTGGACAGAGGTGTGCATTTTTATCACCATTCCACCACAGAGTTATCTAAGATTATCAATATCCGAGATTTAGCTTTAAAAAATTCATATCCGGGTTA
>DAOORG010000085.1:7593-9892 GCA_035389165.1 Chitinophagales bacterium | reverse complement strand
AACTTGAGGTGCCAACTTGGCACCTCAAGTTATCAAACTCTTCTTTTGTTAATTGAAACATAAAATCTTCTGGAAATCTTTCAATATTTCTATTAACTTGACGATTTAAGTTTTTAGTTTCTGTCTCATAAAGTGCTGCTAAATCATAGTCGAGCATTACTTTTACATCTCTAAGCGTGTGAATTTTGGTGTTTATCAGTTATACTTGCATATGTATATCATTTGTCTATTGAGAGACAAAACCTATACAAATTCCATAAATTTATAGAAAAATATTTTTAAGGTGACAAATTGAAACCTTAGAACTACTCAAACAAGGTCTCAATAAATGCCTGACGATTGAATACTTGCAGTTGTTCCATCTTTTCGCCTAAACCTATATATTTTATTGGTATTTTGAACTCATCTGCAATACTTAACACTACACCGCCTTTTGCGGTGCCGTCTAATTTGGTTAATGCCAATGCAGTTACTTGAGTTGCAGCAGAAAAATGCTTGGCTTGTTCCAATGCATTTTGTCCTGTAGATGCATCTAAGACCAATAATACTTCATGTGGTGCGTCCGGAATGACTTTCGACATCACTTTTTTGATTTTAGAAAGCTCATCCATCAGGCCTTGTTTGTTGTGCAAACGACCTGCAGTGTCTAAAATGACCACATCGACGCCTTTTGCCACACCACTTTGAACAGTATCAAATGCCACAGCTGCCGGATCTGAGCCCATTGCCTGTTTTACAATTTGCACACCAACGCGCTCGCTCCAAAGGTTCAATTGTTCTACTGCAGCTGCGCGAAAGGTATCACCAGCGCCTAGCAGTACTTCTTTACCTGCTTTTTTCAATTGATACGCTAATTTTCCAATAGTAGTTGTTTTTCCGACTCCGTTTACGCCAACTACCATAATCACGTATGGTTTTTTATCTGTGTTCGGTATAAAATCAGTTAAATCTTTCGTATTATTTTCGGCTAAGATATTGCCAATCTCATCTTTCAATATCTGATTTAACTCATTTGCATTCAGATACTTATCTTTTGCCACACGTGCTTCTAATCTATCAATAATTTTTATAGTGGTAGGTAAACCAACATCAGACGAAATGAGAATTTCTTCCAATTCATCTAAAAATGCAATATCAATGGTGGATTTACCGGCAACTGCTTTAGATATTTTGGAAAAAAATCCTTGTTTGGTCTTTTCCAATCCTTCATTCAGGTGTTTTTCGTCCGCTGCAATTTCATCTGCAGGTTTAGTTTTACCGAATATTTTATCAAAAATTCCCACGTTTATCTTTTTTAGTTTAGCTAACTTTTCTAAAGTTTTGGAACTTTAGAAAAGTTTAAAGAAATCAAATATAAACAAAAAAGCCTCTCAATTCAGAGAAGCTATATATTCTGTTTGTAATAAATCCATTACATACTTTTTACAGTGTCCTGTAATAAGTCTTTGTGTACTACTTTTTCACGAGTAGAATATGCACCAGATTTATCAGAGCGAACGAACTTGATGATTTTTACCATATTTTTGGATTCACCAACGTTTTTACCTCTATCTACTTTCGCGTTTTTGGATACTTTTGCCATGACTTATTATTTTATTTCTTTGTGAACAGTTACTTTTTTCATAATCGGATTGAATTTTTTCAACTCGATTCTTTCAGGTGTATTTTTTCTGTTTTTAGTAGTAATGTAGCGAGAAACACCAGCTAAACCGGATGTTTTGTGTTCAGTACATTCTAATATTACCTGAATTCTATTGCCTTTCTTCTTTGCCATTGTTGCTGAATTTTAGAAACCTAATTGAATTTCACCTTTTTTCTGTAATTCTTTTAAGTACGTGTAAATACCTTTTTTGTTGATTGTTCTGATAGCTGAAGTAGATACTTTCAACTCAATCCATCTGTCTAATTCAGGAATAAAAAAAGTCTTTTTCTGTAAGTTTGGATAGAATTTTCTCTTCGTTTTGATATTAGAGTGAGAAACGCTATTTCCTGACATTGGACCTTTACCTGTTAAATCACAAAACCTTGCCATAATTTTTTCTTTTAAGAGGTGCAAATATCGGAAAATTTTTCATCTTTTCCAAATAGCTTACACACAATTGTTTACAAACCAAAAAAAACAAAATTTAGTGAACCTGAAGGGAGTCGAACCCCTAACCTTCGCATCCGTAGTGCGATGCTCTATCCAGTTAAGCTACAGGTCCAGCTAAATTTGGAGTGCAAAGATAGTATTTAATTTGTGAAATTGAAAATAATGCGATTTGAAAATGATGTTATGAGATAATTAACAATCGCATTT
>DAOORG010000085.1:6342-7493 GCA_035389165.1 Chitinophagales bacterium | reverse complement strand
AATAGATAATAGAAGATCAGTAAATTGCAAAAGATATTTATTAATGACTGATTATCAATCCATCTTTCATAACAAATTTTTTATCGGCTTTGTCGGCTAACAGGTCGTTGTGCGTTACAATAATGAACGTCTGGTTAAATTCTTTCTTTAAATCAAAGAATAATTGGTGCAGTTCCTCGCTCCTTTCCGTATCCAGATTGCCGGTTGGCTCATCAGCTAAAATAACCAAAGGCTGATTCATGAGTGCACGTGCCACGGAGACGCGTTGCTGCTCACCACCGGAAAGTTCGTTCGGTTTATGGTTCAATCGGTCTTTTAATCCTAAAAAATCGAGCAATTCTTTAGCTCTTTTCTTCGTTTCTGCTTCATTCTTTTTAGCAATAAATGCAGGAATACTCACATTTTCTATTGCAGTAAATTCCGGCAATAAATGATGAAACTGAAAAACGAAACCTAAATACTGATTTCTGAAATCGGAAAGTTCATTGTCTTTTAAGGATGAAATTTGTTGATTATTGATGGTAACAGTGCCACTGTCAGCTTTATCCAGTGTTCCTATAATATGCAATAAGGTAGATTTACCAGCACCGGATGGACCAACAATACAAACCAAATCGCCTTTAGTGATTTCCAGCGAAACGCCTTTCAGTACTTGTAGTTGCTCATAGGATTTATGAATATTGGCACAAGAAATCATTGTTGAATAAGTTAATCGTTATGTGTTATACGTTATTAGAAAACAGAAGAAATATCATTAAAATTATAAAACCATATAACTGGTATGTTATAACAATTGGCTTTTAATTCAGATTGCATTTTATACAATAAATCCAGGCACGTTGATTTATTTCTGACTTAATTTTTTGCAAGCTATTTTCGACATCTTCATTCTCCACAAGCACTGTTGTGCGAAATAAACCATTCGCATCTTCTTTGGCTACATTTACGATATATCCTTTTGCTTCAGCTTCCGCTTTTAGTTTATTGGCACGTATTTCATCGAAAAATGCACCTATTACAATGTATGATTTATTTTTAAAAACCGATTTAACAGGAGCCACAACTGCTGCTTTCAGAATTTGAGGCGAAGTAGTATTGATTGGTGATTGCTCTGTTGCTGCCGGAATAACTTCCTGTATATTGCCTTCAGA
>DAOORG010000085.1:0-6242 GCA_035389165.1 Chitinophagales bacterium | reverse complement strand
GCATCTTCCATGCGTTCCGGATGCAATATGCGTTGATACGTTTCTTTAATATCCGCTTCGGCATCTTTAAGTCGTTGAATAGGCTGAATCTGCATGGCAGACAGTCCGAAACTATCTAACAAATAATTTTTGGAGTAATACGGCTGAAATTGAATCTTATTTTCCGCATCAAGCGAAAATCTACCAATTTCCTTTAAAATCAAACTCTTATTATGCGCTAATGAATCGTTACATTGTTTGGCAAATGAAGTTACTTCCATTTCTGCATCGTGATAAGAAACCGCAAATTTGTGAGCCACTGCATTAATCAATAAACCGTCATTATTTTGCAAAGAACGATTAAATGCAATAATTTTAGATGGTGGAAAAATCTTATTTTCCATCAACCGAATTTCAGAAGGATTATAATTTCCAATAAATGCGCCGAAATTTGGAATAATAACGCAGTTGTTTTTAAGTAATAATTGTTGAATCAGCTCTACCATCGAAGCAAAGTTAAAAATTTTGAGCAATTATTCTTGAAAATTCTTGCTTATAACTTTCAATTAAAGTCACTAACTGAATTTAAAAAGGTTTCTAGCTTTGCTCGAAATGACAAATTGGTATTAAAAACTCAACTTGACGCCGCCAATAACCTGAAAGGTATAGGTTGGATAGCGATAGAAACGTTGCCATTTCTGAAAACCCAAATTATTTAAATCTACGAAAATGCCAATATTTTTGGTAATGAAATAATTAGCCGATAAGTTCACATCAACTAATCCTTTAATTGGAATTATCGTTTTTGCATCCGGAATAAAACCACCTAAATCATTTTGAATAGCGTTCACTTTGCTTTGTCCGGTGATATCCATGTTGACATACAATTTTTCTTTCCAGTTGTAGAAAGCTGAGAATCCAGCTTTAAACGAAGGCAAATAAGATAATTCAACTGCCGTATTCTTATTGTAGATAAAATAATCAAACCATGCTTTTGCACCAAACTGATTTCCTTTGTTGTAAGACAACCCGATGTGTGGATTCCACGATTTCAGGTTGGCAACACTTTGCACACCAAAGCTGATCTCTTCGCTGGAAGTTGGCAAGAATACATTATTGACAAATTGTGCATTCGTTCTAGATACTAGTTGACTAAATCTAACATCATAACCGAAACCTTTTACACTTCCTCGTAAACCTGCTATGGTACGCACTTCATCAATTGAATTATTGTAATTATCAGAAACTATAAATGGATTTTCTAATGATAAATTATTCAAGCTGTTAATTTTCACTTGTGTTTTCCATTCATTATACATCACTAAATAATCTTTATAAATCTGTAGTTGATTTTCAATTTCAGGTAAGATGTAAAACGTTCTGTTGGTAACAATCAAATTTGGACCTGCTTTGAGCTGCCAGATTTTAAATTTAATTTTTCCGTAAGGAATTGCCTGTACTGTAAGATGATTCTGATTATTTAAGAATGCAAAAAACGTGGTATCCTGGTAATTGTCTTTATAAGAAACATTCGTCACATTCAACTTTGCACCCAACCAATAGTTCTTTTTGAAATTATAACCAGCTTCTGCATTTACACCAATCGTTAATTCTTTTGGTTTATGAAAAACATTTTTATTGATAACTGAAGTAAAATTCACTTCACCATTATAATAGTAATCTGACTCTTCAATGCCACGTAATTTTATGGCACCGCCAAAACGATTAAAGTTTGTTTTCAGCGAATCTCTATTCGTGATGACATCTGAAAAACCATAAAAATTATGCTGGTTTAATCGATAAAACAACTCTGCACCAATGGATGCTTTTTTCTTTATAAAATACTCACCAAATCCTTTGATTTTAAAATCTGTGTAATTCTGATATTCCTTTTTATTTTTAAAGGTCATGATAAAATCAGCATCCAGTCCGGCGCGATATTTTGTTTGAATCGGATTGGTGATGACAATTTTTGCCAATGGTGTTAACGGATATCCGAAACCTATTTTAGCATAAAAGAACTGATTTTTTTCAGGCTTTTTTCCTGCTGACTTCATAGGTCTGATGTCTTCCGGTCCGTAAGTTATTTTTCCTTTTGCATCAGTGTATGTATAGGTTTGCGGATCCGGTTTTGTTTTTACAATATTCGGCAAACTGGGACCAAACGGCACTTTATTCGACGATATCAGAATGGGTTCATACGCTTTTACGATATCCACTTCATCTAACTGCGGTAAGGTATCTACGTTAGTTTGTGCAATGGCAGACAGCGAAAATATTGTGCTGAATATGATAAGTATATTTTTTGATCTGTTCATGTTCTTTCTTTTATAATTTCTTACTGTTATTAAAACAACTATCCTAAAATTTAAGACTGATTACCGGCAATTTATTTATCGTTATCAAATTGCATTTGTAATCCGTTGTCCTGTTGTTTTAATCTTGAATTATCCATTTCGCTGGCAAGAATTGCATCCAGTTTTTGCTGTGCTTCCGCTTTCACATCATCATCCTGAGAATAGTTATCCAGTAAACTTTGCAAAGTGGCTTTTGCCTGTAATAATTTATTATCATCTTTATAAATATCACTCAGTAAAATAAACGTTTTACCAAGGTAGTATTCATAAGATGGAAACTTATCTAAATATTCATTACAATCTTTTTCAGCTTGTTTTTTATTTCCTTTCAGGTAATAAATTTTAGCCACTGTATATTTTGATTCAGCAGCTTGCTCATTGTTGGCATTTTTAACAACAAACTCCAGTTCTTTCACAGATTTGTCGTAGTCTTTTTGATTGTACAAACACATGCCTTTATAATAAGCCATTTCTGCTTTATAAAATTCCGGAAGTGATGGCAATGCCGCTACTTTGGTCGTGTTGTCTAAACATTCCTGGTATTTTTTCAGGTAAAAAGAAGTACGCATTAAGCCGATTAAACATTCGCGTTTATTTTCATCTAATGTAGCAACTGTTTGCAGTTTAGTATACAATTCATATGAACGCACATAGTTTTTCAAATCATAGTAATTAATATTAGCAGCACGTGCAGTAGATCGTTCTGTAAATCTGTTTTGCGACTGACTGATGACGTATTCATATCCTTTTAAAGCATTTGGAAAATCCTGTTTAGTAAACAAGCATTCCGCTCTGTAGAAGTTTGCCTGCAGAGCAAAATAACCTTTTGGAAACTGCGTCAGATAGTTGGTAAAACCTTGTAAAGCTTTGTCCATATCACCGTTAAAAAACTGCTTTTCTGCAGAGAGATACACCAGAGAATCTTGTTCTGATACAGTAACTTTTGAACCAGGATATTTATTTGCATACGTAATGTAGCCAGCCGGATCGCCTTTTGCAATATAGATTTCTTTGATAGCGAGCATTGCTTCGTTAGATGCCGGTGTAGAAGGATAATATTGAACCACTTTTTGGTACCAGCTCAATGATTCGTCATAACTATCGCGGTTAAAATAAATCAATCCTAATTTTAAATAAGCATCCGGCACCTGATCTGATTTCGGATTTTTGGCAAATAACGATTTGAACGCTTCTATAGCCAGTTCATCTTTGTCCTGTGCCATATACGTATTACCAATTTGCATGATTGCATCATCAGCAAAACCGGAACTTGGAAAGCGAGTCACCAACGTTTTCATGCCGGCAATTTTATCGTTGTAATTTCCGCCAAGTCCGTCAATAATGGCTTTCTGATACAAGGCATAATCAGCACCTAAAGCATTTGATTTGATTACTTCATCATAATATTGTGCCGATGATTTGTATTGTTTTTGCATGAAATAACAATCTGCCAGTCTTATCATTGCATCAGGATAAATATTTTGTTTGTTGGTGATGTTCTGGTCATTTTTTAAGGTCGTAACTGCTTTCAAAAAATAGGCATCTGCATTAGCATAATCTTTCTTTTTATAGTAGTTATAACCTTGTAAATAATTTGCTGTTCCGGCATTTACTTTATCTGAATGTTCTGCACTAACAGCAGATGCCATTGGTAAAAACTTATTGATAAGTGTTTTAGATTTTTCATAATCTGATTTCTGGTGTGCCATATCCGCTTTCCAGTAATAACAAAGTGCTTCCAGACTTTTAGAGTTTGGATATTTCAGTGACTTATCGAAGAACGTTTCTGCATTATCGAATCTCAGGTCGTTGTAATTTTCAACACCACGATAATAAGCCATCTTCTGGTAAGCATCTTTTAATTTATCGGATTTTGAAGGTAAATTATCAATGATAGCTAAAGCTTCTTCGTAATTTCTTGTCATCAAAAACAAATCTGCCAATAATTCATTGGCTTCCAGATTGTATTTAGATTTCGGATATGCCTGAATAAAATTTTTCAACGATACTAAAGCGTCATTGGTGTTGCCTAATTCATAAGATAATTTGGCATATTGAAACCAGGCTTCTTCCTGAATGGCTTTATCAAAATTCATTCTGGCTGCCTGTAAAAATGCAGTTCGAGCTTCTGTTTTGTTGCCTGTTTTTTCGTAGCATTGTCCCAGTAAAAACATTGCGTTTTGCCCAAGTGCCGTTTCCAAAGGTGACAATTGCACTAAATTATCAATGGCTTTATCGCATTTTCCTCTTTGCGCCTGTACATAACCTAATATATAATAATCTTCAGGAGTAACTTTCGCCGTGTTTTGTGTGTATTGCTCCAGATACAACAATGCTTTGTCGTAATCCTTTAGTTCGTAGTAAGAATTACCAAGCAAATGTTTGATTTCATTCTGATAGCTGATATTTTCTTTGAGTTTAGGTTCTGCATAATCCACCACGCCTTTGTAGTCTTTATTGATGAATTTTATGGAAGCAATATAATAAGGAACGATTTTACCGTATTTTTTAGAAAGCTCCAGTTGCTGAAAACTTTTATAGGCTGCATTATAATCTTTCAGATAATAGCTGGATAAACCCGAATAATAAAGTGCTTCTTCATTGTACGGATGTTTTTTATTGATGGCAATCTGGTTAAAATACATTCTTGCCTGACTGAATTTCTTTAGTGCGAAATTGGCGAATGCGCGTTTGTATTCAAATTCGGCAACATCTTTTCCGGTCAGCGATTTTTCATCTACTTTATCGAAAAAAGCTAATGCATCGTTATAATTTGCTCTGGCATAGGCTAAATCACCGAGATGGAAATAAGCGTTGTTCGTTTTCGGATGTCCTTTGAAGTTATCTGCAAAATACTGTAAATCTTTTTCCGCTTCCGGTGAGGCCGTTTCTTTTTCACACAAGGCTTTCAGATAAATGGCATCTGCATAAATCAGGTTAGATTTATCCAGTGTTTTGTTGTCGTATTTCTGGATGAAATCCTGCAGGAATGGCTGTGCAACTGCAAATTTTCCAAGATTAATCAATTCTTCCGCTTCCTTATACGATTTTAGAATATCCGTTTGTTTGAAGGTAGCCTGTGAAAATGCTACGTATGAAAGATTACAGGTTATAAAAAAAAGAAGAAATACTTTCCGCATACTGAATGTTTACTTATGATTGATAACGAATAATGGCAAATATTATTCCAAGATAAAGTTGAAATAATTTTAGCGTGTAAAAAACGGTAGTTTATACACTTTTGTGAGGAAGTTTTCGACTAACTAAAAACCATTATAAAATTTATATAAACCACAAAGGCACATAGCCATATTTATCTTCTACAGTAAGAAAAGGAGTTTCAGGTATTCTTATACTTTATATTTGTAGTAGACAAACTGAGTTCATTTTCGATGAATTGCAAAAAGAATGAATATACCTTACTTATCATCTTGTTCAAATAATTCTTTAGTGGCTTTAGTTATCTTTTTGATTTTATGAGTGATAAGTAGTCCATCATCTATTCCATCTTTCTTTAATTCGTGAATGGAATTTAGTTCGATATTGAGTGATTCAACCGAAATCCAGATTTCTCTGGCTGCCAGCAACATGGAATAAATCAGAAACAGTAAACTTAAACCGAAAAAGACAAACCCTATATTTTGTTCGCCCACATAAATAAAAACCATAGATACCGCACTCAATATCAATGATATAATACCAGATAATTGCATGTTTCGTATAAGCAATACGCGAATTCGCAAGTTTGAAATTTGTTGCAATACTGCATCTTCGTGATCTTCCTGAAACCTGGCTTTTAGTGTTCTAATCAAGTTAGAAATCGCCACAAAGCGCGTTGTATAGGCAACATACAATAAAGATACTGTAGAGAAAAGAATTGCTGGTGTGGTAAGTGTGATTTCCATA
>DAOORG010000084.1:5788-9909 GCA_035389165.1 Chitinophagales bacterium | reverse complement strand
TTGGCTGATACACTAAAGGCACTTGCTCTATTACAACATCACTTTTTTCTAATCCGAACGCTTTTTCGTCGTTTAAACTTAGTAATTTTATTCCATGATTTTAATTATTGACGATGAAGAAAAACTTAGAGGTTTATTATCTAGGATAATAGGATTAGAAGGTTTTGAAGTAGTAGAAGCAGGCACTTGTAAATCCGGTTTAAAGAAAATAGAAACCTATCATATTGATGTTGTTTTGTGCGATGTGAAATTACCGGATGGTAATGGTGTTGACTTAGTTAAAGAAATTAAAGCACAGCATCCTGCAATAGAAATTATATTGATGACTGCTTATGGAAATATTGCAGATGGCGTGCAGGCAATAAAAAATGGTGCGTTTGATTACATAACTAAAGGCGATGACAATAATAAAATTATTCCATTGCTCAATCGTGCTATAGAAAAAGTAAATCTATCCAAAAGAATCAACCAGTTAGAAAAACAAGTTGAACAAAAATATTCTTTTGAAAACATTTTAGGAAAATCAAAGCCAATATTAGCTGCTGTTGATTTAGCAAAAAAAGTTGCAGCAACCGACACCACAGTTTTACTATTGGGTGAAACGGGAACAGGAAAAGAAGTCTTTGCGCAATCTATTCACCAGGCAAGCTTGCGTAAGAATAAACCGTTTGTAGCCATTAACTGTTCTGCATTTAGTAAAGAATTATTGGAAAGTGAAATGTTTGGTCATGTCGCAGGTGCATTTACTGGTGCCACAAAAGACAAAAAAGGTTTGTTTGAAGAAGCCAACACAGGAACGATATTTTTAGATGAAGTTGGTGAAATGAGCCTGGACTTGCAGGCAAAACTGTTACGTATTTTAGAATCCGGTGAATTAATAAAAGTAGGTGAAAGCAAGCCAAAGAAAATAAATGTAAGAATTATTGCAGCGACCAACAGAGATTTGAAAAGTGAAATTGAAAAAGGTACCTTTCGCAGTGATTTATTTTATCGTTTGTCAGTTTTTCAAATCATACTTCCTTCATTACGTGAAAGAATTGCCGACATAGAAATATTGGCAAAACATTTTTCATCAATTTTTGCTGCTAAAACAAACAAACAAGTTTATACGATTTCTGCTGAATTTATTGAAGCACTGAAAAATCAGGAATGGAATGGAAATATCCGAGAATTAAAAAATGTAATTGAAAGAAGTGTGATACTAACAGAAGGTAACGAACTGACTATCGACACTTTACCATTAGATTTCAAAAAGAACATAGATTCTGCTAAACAGCTTTCAGCCTTCGATTTGTCAAGTGTAGAAAAATTGCATATTCAGAAAGTACTGAACTATACCAATGGCAATAAAACCGAAACAGCCAAATTGCTCAACATCGGCTTAACCACTTTATATCGCAAGATAGAAGAATACAAAATTAGCTAGAACCCTACCAAAATGAAAATACAAGCCTTCCATTTTGGAAGGCTTTTTTATTTCAGTTTTCTTACAAATTTATTTAAGCATATTACAATCAATGCATTACATACTTATTCGTATGCGTGGAATACTTATTGGCATAGTGTGTTAAATCAAACATTATGACAACCATTATTTTAATTGCAGCCGGTGTTATTGGATTCGGCATCTTTTTCAAATCCATAAATTATTTCGAAACCATTTAAAAAAAAATTATGCTACCATTATTTATTGTCGCACTCTTTGTTTTTGCCTACATGATGTATGTTTTGCTTAAACCTGAAAAATTCTAAACTAATAAAATCACAAAAAAATGAATACAGAAATACTCGGAGTCATTCTCATGTTTGTCACCACAGTGGTTTTGGCAATTCCATTTGGCAATTCCATGGCAAAAGTTATTGGATATGAAAAAACAATACTCGATCCTGTTTTTAATCCAATCGAAAAATTATTCTATCGTTTAAGTGGTATTGACAGTACACTTGAAATGAATTGGAAACAACACTTACAAGCATTACTGACAATAAACCTTGTATGGTTTTTGGTAGGAATGTTTGTTTTTATGAGCCAAGGCTGGCTGCCACTAAATCCGGATGGTAATCCAAATATGACACCTGATCTGGCTTTTAATACATCTATTTCTTTTATAGTAAACTGTAATTTACAGCACTATTCAGGCGAAAGTGGTTTGAGTTATTTATCACAGCTTTATTTAATGTTTTTACAGTTTGTATCAGCAGCAACTGGCATAGCTGCAGCTATTGTATTAATTGTGGCATTGAAAGAACGCACTACTGATAAATTAGGTAACTTCTACGATTACTTTGTAAAATCAGCTACAAGATTTTTATTGCCACTTTCTTTCATAGTTGCAATTATATTGGCATTCAGTGGTACACTAATGACATTTGAAGGAAAAGATACTATGGTATCTGTTCAAGGTGATACTACTCAGGTGAGCCGTGGTCCAGCTGCAGCCTTTGTTGCTATAAAACATATTGGAACAAACGGTGGTGGATTTTTTGGTGTTAATTCAGCACATCCATTTGAAAATCCAAACTACTTCACAAATATTATCGAAATGATAGCACAGTTGATCATACCATTTGCTATGATATTTGCATTAGGATTTTATTTAAAAAGAAAAAAATTATCCTGGATGATTTTTGGTGTAATGACAATTGGGTTCCTAATCTTAACCATACCAACCATTGTCACCGAAATGCATGGAAATCCGGCAATTGGCAAAATGGGAATTGATATTTCTTCAGGTGCAATGGAAGGAAAAGAAATTCGCTTTGGTGCAGCAGCATCTGCTTTCTGGAGTATTGCTACCACTGTAATCTCAACCGGTTCGGTGAATTCGATGCATGATAGCTCAATGCCAGTTTCAGGAATGAATCAACTTTTGGCGATGATGACAAATACGTTTTATGGTGGTTGTGGTGTTGGTATTCTAAATTTCTACATCTTCATCATTTTAGCTGTATTCATTGGTGGTTTGATGGTGGGAAGAACACCAGAATTTTTAGGAAAAAAAATAGAAGCGCGAGAAATGAAAATAGCCATGATCATAGCTTTGCTACATCCTTTTCTAATTTTAACAGGAACAGCAATAGCTGCATATTTGGCAGGACACGATACAACAATGGGTTGGTGGTTTAGCGGTAATGCAACAGGCTGGCTAAACAATCCTGGTCATCATGGTTTTTCTGAAATGTTGTATGAATATACTTCAAGTTCAGCAAACAACGGAAGTGGTTTTGAAGGACTTGGAGATAACAACCCTTTTTGGAATATCACCACCGGAATCATACTTATAATATCACGATATCTTCCTATTATCGGACCAGTTGCTATTGCAGGCATTTTAGCTAATAAAAAATATATTCCTGAAAGTGCAGGTACTTTAAAAACAGATACACTAACATTCGGATTAATGATTTTTGCTGTAATAGTAATTTTGGCTGCACTAGCTTTCTTTCCTGCGTTGACATTAGGACCCATTGCAGAATATTTCAACCTGAACCATTAAAATATAATAAAATGAAATCTCAAAATACATCGTTATTTCAAAAAGACCTGGTTAACCAAGCCATTAAAAATGCATTCATTAAATTGAATCCAAAGATCCTATTTCGTAATCCTGTAATGTTTACAGTTGAAATTGGAACTTTTGTCATGTTCATTGTTTGCATCTGGATATTAGCAGGTGAAAAAAACCAAGGTAGTTTCTTGTATAATTTCATCGTCTTTCTTATCTTATTTTTTACATTATTGTTTGCCAATTTTGCAGAAGCCATTGCAGAAGCAAGAGGAAAAGCACAAGCTGATAGCTTGAGAAAAACGCGTGAAGAAACACCGGCAACATTAGAAAATGGCACTAAAGTAAATTCATCGCAATTAAAAAAAGGTGATGTATTTGTATGCGAAGCTGGTGATTTGATTGCAACAGATGGTGAAATCATAGAAGGCTTAGCATCTATTGATGAAAGTGCCATCACAGGCGAAAGCGCACCGGTAATTAGAGAAGCTGGTGGCGACAAAAGCAGCGTAACAGGTGGAACAAAAGTATTATCAGATAAAATAAAAGTTTTAGTAACCACAGAACCAGGCGAAAGTTTTTTAGATAAAATGATTGCTTTGGTAGAAGGTGCAT
>DAOORG010000084.1:3696-5688 GCA_035389165.1 Chitinophagales bacterium | reverse complement strand
ACAGAACCAGGCGAAAGTTTTTTAGATAAAATGATTGCTTTGGTAGAAGGTGCATCGCGACAAAAAACACCAAATGAAATTGCATTGACTATCTTATTGGCTGGATTCACTTTAGTATTCGTGATAGTTTGTATTACGCTACAACCTTTCGGAACCTATTCTAATACACCAATTACTATTGCTGCATTTATAGCCTTGTTTGTTTGCTTAATTCCAACAACCATTGGTGGTTTACTTTCTGCAATTGGCATTGCTGGCATGGATAGAGCGTTGCGTGCAAATGTTATCACAAAATCAGGAAAAGCAGTAGAAACTGCAGGTGATATTGATGTTTTGTTGTTAGATAAAACAGGAACTATTACTATTGGAAACAGAAAAGCAACTCATTTTTATCCTGCAAATGGTGTTGATTCAACACATTTTATAAAATGTACGATACTAAGTTCTATGGCGGATGAAACTCCTGAAGGAAAATCAATTATCGAATTAGCAGGTATCCATCCTTCAAGTTTCAATATTGGTCAACCAACTTTTATCAAATTCACTGCAGAAACAAGAAGTTCAGGAATTGAATTTGAAAATACACGCATAAGAAAAGGTGCATTTGATGCTATTAAGAATTTATCTGAAAAAGCAGGAAATGTTTTTCCGGAAGAAATTAGTCAGCAAGTCATAAAAATATCAAGTAATGGAGGAACACCTTTAGTCGTTTCAGAAAATGAAAAAGTTATTGGTGTAATAGAATTACAGGATATTATAAAACCCGGTATTCAAGAACGTTTTGAACGATTACGTAAAATGGGTATCAAGACCGTAATGGTGACTGGTGACAATCCATTAACTGCCAAATTTATTGCAGAAAAAGCTGGCGTGGATGACTTCATTGCAGAAGCGAAACCGGAAGACAAAATGACTTACATAAAAAAAGAACAACAAGAAGGTAAGCTCGTTGCCATGATGGGTGATGGTACAAATGATGCACCGGCATTGGCACAGGCAGATGTTGGTGTAGCGATGAACAGCGGAACACAAGCAGCTAAAGAAGCAGGTAATATGGTGGATTTGGATAATGATCCAACCAAGTTGATTGAAATTGTAGAGATAGGAAAACAGCTATTAATGACACGTGGAACGTTGACTACGTTTTCAATTGCCAACGACGTAGCAAAATATTTTGCGATTGTGCCAGCATTATTCATTGCATCAATACCAGCTCTGCAAAGCTTAAATATCATGCACTTGCACTCACCTGAAAGTGCTATACTTTCTGCAGTTATATTCAATGCTATTATCATTTTGGCTTTGATTCCATTGGCATTAAAAGGTGTTACTTACAAACCAATTGGCGCTTCGGCTTTGTTACGCAGAAACCTTTTTATTTATGGTTTAGGTGGCATCATTATACCATTTATAGGCATAAAATTAATCGACTTATTTGTATCACTATTCATTTAAAATCATCATCGTTATGAAAACAAATATCTTTCCGGCAATAAGACTCACCATCGTCACTATAATTTTCTTCTGTGGAATCTACACAGGTATCGTTTGGGCAATCGCACAATTAGCACCAAATAATGGTGAAGGCGAAATTATTACATATAATGGAAAAACCTATTATGCAAATATTGGACAATCTTTTACAGAAGATAAGTATTTTAATTCAAGACCATCAGCAGTAAATTATAATGCAGCAGGTTCAGTTGGCAGCAACAAAGGACCAAGTAATCCTGATTATTTGGCACAGGTACAGGCAAGAATTGATACTTTCATCGTACACAATCCAAGTGTAAAAAAATCAGATATTCCATCAGAATTAGTAACAGCAAGTGGTAGTGGCTTGGATCCGAATATATCTGTCGAAGCAGCTGAAGTGCAGGTAGACCGCATTGCTAAAGAACGCAATATTTCAACAGAAGCCTTACAGCAATTGATAATAAATCAAACTGAAAAACCATTGGCTGGAATGTTTGGTCCTGAAAAATTAAATGT
>DAOORG010000084.1:0-3596 GCA_035389165.1 Chitinophagales bacterium | reverse complement strand
GATAAAATACTGATCAATTCGTCTTCATTTATCGGAACTGATAAACCTGACAGCGCTCGTCAAATGCGTTATTTCCATAATTTTTACGCCATCTTTAATGCAACATCAAAGCTTGCTTTTACAGTTGGCGTTGATGCAGGCGCAGAACAAAAAGCAAAAGGTTCAAAACAATATAATGCGTGGTATTCACCTGTGTTCATTGTACGTTACGCACCAATAGAAATGTTGGCGTTGTCAGCACGAGTTGAATATTACAGTGATAAAAATTCTGTAATTGTGGCAACAGGTACACCTAA
The DNA here is from genome assembly GCA_035389165.1 of Chitinophagales bacterium. GTDB lineage: Bacteria > Bacteroidota > Bacteroidia > Chitinophagales > JADIYW01 > JADJSS01. Next base: position 3,300 of record DAOORG010000084.1, on the reverse strand, counting down.
CGGTTTTCAGACGTTTGGTTATTCATTAAATGTAGATGTTATGCCATTTCCGAATGCAATGATCAGATTGGAAGGAAGATTATTACAAAGCAGAAAAGATGAAATTTTTGAAAACAAATCAGGTAACTTTACTAAACTAAGTCCTACCGTTGGATTTTCTTTTGCATATGCATTTGCACACCAGTTTAAATAAAAATTTTGGAAGAAGAAAAAAAATCGGCACAACATTTTTTAGATCTTATCAATAATTCAAGAAGAGGTAAGTTTAAAATTTATATTGGCATGAGTGCAGGTGTTGGTAAGACATACCGTATGTTACAGGAAGCTCATAGTTTATTAAAAAATGGAATTGATGTAAAGATTGGCTACATCGAAACACATAACCGATCTGAAACGGTTGCAATGCTCGAAGGCTTGCCGCTTATTCCAAGAAGAAAGTTGTTTTATAAGGGAAAAGAATTAGAAGAATTGGATGTTCAGGCAGTCATTAGCTTGCGGCCAGAAGTTGTGATTATTGATGAACTTGCACATACAAATATTGAAGGCAGCACTCATGAAAAAAGGTGGCAAGATGTGATGGATATTTTAGATGCCGGAATTAATGTTATCAGCGCTTTGAATATACAGCACATAGAAAGTTTAAATGAAGAAGTAAAAGAAATTACAGGTATCGAAGTAAAAGAGCGCGTGCCTGATAGTGTATTGGCACAGGCTGATGAAGTTGTGAATATAGACCTGACGGCTGATGAATTAATAGCAAGACTCAAAGAAGGTAAGATATATCATGCCGATAAAATTGAGACTGCTTTAAAGAATTTTTTCAAATCACAACATATATTACAGTTGCGAGAATTAGCATTAAAAGAAGTTGCCTCGCAGGTAGAAAGAAAAGTAGAAAATGAAGTACCCAAAAATGTTGCATTAAAGCATGAACGTTTCTTAGCCTGTATCAGCAGCAACGAAAAAACAGCACGTAAAGTAATTCGGAAAACAGCACGCTTAGCCAATTATTACAATAGCAAATGGTATGTTTTATACGTTCAGATTTCATCTGAACATGCTGATAAAATTCCTTTAGATATTCAACGGCATTTGATTAATAATTTTAAATTAGCTACAGAGCTTGGTGGTGAAGTGATCCAAATTCAAAGTGAAAATGTTGCAAAAGTAATTGTGGAAATAGCGGAAAAACAAAACATAACCACTATCTGTATAGGAAAACCGCATTTGAATTTGTTTAAGATAATTTTAGCTACAAACCTGTTCAATGAACTACTAAATAAACTAACATCATCTGATATAGATTTAGTCATTCTTTCTTAAAGAAAATTTATGAAGATTAAAACAAAACTTACTGTAGCTATTGGAACATTGTTTATTCTAATAGCAATACTATCTGTCGTGGCTGTTTTCTATATCAATGCATTGTCAAACGACACCAATAATATATTAGAAGCCAATTACAATTCGTTAGATTATTCTAAAAAAATGTTGATTGCATTGGATGCCTTGCCAAATGATAGTAATGCTATTAATTTATTTGAAACAAATTTATTGAAACAAAAAAATAATATCACAGAAAAAGGTGAAGAAATTGCAACTAATAAATTAGCACATAATTTTATAACACTTAAAAAAAATATCACAGACAATCTATTGTCTGTTGAAATAAGAAAAAACATTGCAGATATTATGCAGTTAAACATGAATGCTATTCAATATAAAAGTAAAGTAGCATATAAAACAGCAGATCATGCAACTACATGGATTGCAATTGTGGCTACGTTATGTTTTCTGGTTTCGTTTTCATTGTTGTTGAATTTTCCACGAGGCATTGCTAATCCAATTAAAGAATTGACAGTTGGTATAAAAGAAATTGCTGATAAAAATTATAACAGAAGAATTGAGTATGAAAGCCATGATGAGTTTGGTGAAGTGGCAATTGCATTTAATACCATGGCATCTAAATTAAAAGAGTACGAAACAAGTAATTTATCTGAAATATTGTTTGAAAAAAAACGTATTGAAACACTAATAAATAAAATGCACAATCCAATCATTGGATTAGATGAATATAAAAAGATTTTATTTGCAAATGAAGAAGCATTAGAAATATTAGCATTGAAACCAGAAAATATTATTGGAAAAGATGCCTTGGATATTTCATTATCAAACGATTTGATGCGAACCCTGTTGCAAGACTTAACAGCTCATCTGGATAATAAAAAAGTAAATAATGAACACTTAAAAATATATTTCAACAAAAAAGAAAGTTATTTTGAAAAACAAATTATTGATATCAACTTTACACCAACCGGCGAAAAGATAAGTAAACGGATAGGTCATGTTATTTTATTAAAAGATATCACGCAGTTTAAAGAATTAGATACACTAAAAACTAATTTTATTGGTACGGTTTCTCACGAATTAAAAACACCCATTTCATCTATTTTAATGAGTTTAAATTTACTGGAAGATAAAAGAGTGGGTTCCATAAATATTGAGCAACAACAAATGATACAAAACATCAAAGAAGACACTGAACGATTGCTAAAAATTACTGGCGAACTTACCAATATTACACAAGCCGAAACAGGAAATATTCAACTAACTATTCAATCATCATCGCCAAAAGAAATAGTTGAACTTGCTGTAAATGCTAATAAAAATAAAGCAACACAAAAGAATGTTGACATAGAAATAGATTGTCCTGAAACCATTTCATCAGTGCTTGCTGATACTGAAAAAACTGCCTGGGTTTTGAATAATTTTATTTCGAATGCCATTCGATATTCTCATCAAAATTCAAAAATAATAATAACCGTAAAATCAATTGATGATAAAATAGAATTTTCGGTTAAAGATTTTGGAAAAGGAATTGATAGTAAGTACACCAATAAAATTTTCGACAGATATTTCAGAATACCAGGAAATGATAAAGAAGGAACAGGTTTGGGTTTGGCAATTTGTAAAGAATTTATTGAAGCACAAAATGGAAGTATTGGTGTAATTAGTGAAATAAATAAAGGAAGTATCTTTTACTTTAAATTAGGGGTTGTTTAAATTATGCTTATATCTTCAAAATCACACCATCAAAACCATTTAAAAATCCTTCAAATGTAGTCTTACTGTGGAAGGAAAACACCACTTCCCTTACCGGAAGATTTATATTTACCGTCACTTTTGAATTACAAAAATTTATAAGCACCAGCAATTTTTCTTCTTCAAAACTTCGGATAAACGCGAGTATATTTTTGTTTCCTGTATGTACAATTTCAATTTTTCCGCTATGCAATGCCT
>DAOORG010000083.1:4290-10101 GCA_035389165.1 Chitinophagales bacterium | reverse complement strand
GTGCAGGATGCCTTCAGAGACGTGCTGCCGCAGGAATTGTACAATCGTCCGAAAAAAGGATTTGAAGTGCCTTTGCTGCAATGGTTCCGAACGGATTTGAAAGATAAGATTCTGAACGACTGGCTCAACGATGACTATATTAAAGAACAAGGTATTTTCAGTCTGGAAATGATACAGCAACTGAAACTGCAATTATTTTCAAATAATCCCGGCGATGTACATGCACAAATATGGGCGCTGATTGTCTTCCAGAATTTTTGGAGAAAATACATGGATGAATAAATTGAAAACATTACTTTGCGTTCTTCCGAAACTTCGGAAGCGTCATTGCGCGAAATAAAAAAATTATCTTTGAAAAGAAGATGGACAAAAAACTCCACAAATCTAGGCGCTGATTGTCTTTCAGAATTTTTTGGAGAAAATAGATGGTTAAGCATTAAGCATAAGCAATAAAAACTTTGCGTTTATTGCGTCTTTGCGCGAAATAAAAAAATTATCTTTGAAAAGAAGATGGACAAAAAACTCCACATAGGCATTGTTGCCAATACTGCGTTCAATATTTATAATTTCCGTTTAGGATTAATAAAAGCGTTGCAACAGGAAGGTCATAAAGTGGTGGCCATTGCACCAATGGATACCTACACACCGATGCTGAAAGAAAATAATATTGAGTTTATTGAAGTCCACAACCTGGCACGTAAAGGAACCAATCCGTTGAACGATTTTAAGCTAATGAATGAGTTCAGACGGATCTACAAGCAACAAAAATTAGATGTGGTGCTGCAATATACCATCAAGCCCAATATATACGGCACATTGGCGGCTCGATTGACGAATACCCATTCCATTTGTACGGTAACCGGTCTGGGTTATACGTTTCTGAATGCTGGCATTGCCAGCAAAGTAGCACAGCGGTTATATCGGCTGGCTTTTTCTTTTTCCGATAAGGTATTGTTCCAAAACACAGACGATCTGGAAATTTTTGTAAGCAATAAATTGGTGAGCAGACAGAAAACACAGATAGTACCAGGCTCGGGCATTGATACGGTGAGTTTTAGTCCGGATTTTTGTGCACCCAAAAAGGAAGACAGAATTATCCGATTTCTGATGATAGGCCGATTGCTGAAAGATAAAGGTGTGTATGAATATGCAGAAGCTGCCCGACAACTATTGAAAGAGAATCAAAATGTTGAATTTCATTTGCTGGGTGAAATTGACAATGACAATCCTTCAGCTATTAAAAAAGAGGAACTGGATGCCTGGATAAAAGACGGAATTATACAATACCACGGATACGCGAAAGATACACGGTCATACATCTGCAATTCAGATTGCGTGGTGCTGCCATCTTACAGAGAAGGCATGCCGCGTGTTATTTTAGAAGGCATGGCCATGGGAAAACCCTGCATTACCTCTGATGCACCTGGTTGCAAAGATGCGGTTACAGATGGTGAAACAGGATTTATCTGCAAAACGGCTGATGCAGCTTCACTTGCCGATGTTTTTTCTAAATTTATTTCGATGAATAATACATATAAAAATCAGATAGGTATAAATGCAAGAAAACGTGCTGAAAGTGTTTTTTCCAGTGAAACGGTAAATAGATTGTATATCAATTTAGTATCAAAACTTTGATTGGTTTTAACGTTTTTTAAATAATTGTTGTTAACTTTGAACTATAAATATGCACAGCGATTACATAAAACTTGCTTCTGCGTTGTTGACATCTTTCGTTCTAACATACATGTTTATACCTTCGATTATCAAGGTAGCGAACATAAAACATTTGTTTGACACACCAGGCGAAAGAAAGTCACATTTTGGCGTAACACCTACATTGGGTGGCGTTGGTATATTTGGTGGTTTCATGATAGCATTCTGTTTATTTGCTTCTTTTGATTTGAAGACAAAAGAAATGAGATTTATTCTGGCAGCGTTGTGTTTTACATTCATGTTAGGTGCAAAAGATGATATTGTAGAATTAGTAGCATCCAAGAAATTTATAGGTCAGATTTTTGCGGCTTGTATTATAGTTATTTTAGGCGAAGTTCGTATCACCAGTTTATATGGATTGTTTGGAATATCTTATATAAGTGAAGCGTTCAGTATACTTTTATCCATCGTAACGATTATTTTCATAATTAACGCTTTTAACATAATTGACGGCATCAACCTGTTGGCCGGCAGTGTCACCATTTTTATGTCTGTAGCTTTTGGTGCCTGGTTCTTTTTCTATGGATTTTTTGATTATGCAATTTTAGCAGCCGCCATGAGTGGTGCTGTTTTTGCTTTTCTAAAATACAATTATACACCTGCAAAAATATTTATGGGTGATTCAGGAAGTCTTTCCATTGGTTTATTAGCAGCAGTACTGGCCATTCAGTTTATAGAAAAAAACGAAATGGTATTACGCAACGGAAGCAGTGAAGGTATTCAAATAATTGCTGCACCTGCAATGGCAATAGCTATACTTATTATTCCGGTTTACGATACTTTGCGTGCGTTTACGTTACGAATATTAAATAAAAAATCTCCTTTTTTGGCGGATAGAAATCACATTCACCATCGTTTGATAGATTTAGGATTTTCGCATGTAAATGCTACCTATGTATTAATCGGAATAAATATTCTGTTTGTGGTGCTCATTTATTTTCTCCAAAGTTGGGGTAATTTATACCTTATGTTGTTAGAGTTTGCGCTGGCAACTTTCCTGACTTTCATTTTGTTTTCTTTCAAGCTGAAAAAAAAAATGAATACACAGAAAGCTGAAAATAAAATGCAATTTTCTTTAGAGATGGATGCACGTTAAACGCTTTTAATTTTCTATCTTATTATGATGTCTTGTTGTTTGATGATGGTGCAAAGTTCACTTACCATCATTGCAGTTGCTCCCCATAATGTTTTACCATCCAAATCATAATACGGCGCCATCAGTGTAAATCCTAATGCATTTTTTATTGGTTTTTCTTTTAAGATATCCGGCTCAAAAAACCGGTACAATGGAATTTCGAAAGTGCTGGCAACCTCTTTTTCTTCCAGTATTAAAGACGGAACCTCATCCAATAATCCTACATAAGGATATACCATAAAATTGCTGGCTAAAACGTATACCTCCGAAAGTGCACCAACTACTTTGATTTGCTGTGCCGGTAGGCCAATTTCTTCGTGAGTTTCTCTCAATGCCGCATCTAAATAGGAAGAGTCAGATTTTTCAATTTTCCCACCAGGAAATGCAATTTGTCCGCTGTGTACACCATTATAAACAGGACGTTCTATAAACAAAATATGAGGAATATTTTTAACCGGATAGATTAAAGACATCACCGCTCCTTCTTTTGTGTTTGGCAACTTGGGCGCATCCAGAGATTTGTTTATTTTTAAATAAGGCTTAAGTGTTTCGTGCGCCACTTTTCCTGGAAGTGGCTGCGTAAATGCGCGCATTAAATCTTCTGAAAATCTGTCAAACATGCCTTCAAAAATAGAACAATAAAATACTATTTACAAGATTGATTCTGTATAGCTGCTTTTTTAAAAAAAATATGTTAAATATGTGAACCTCTTTAGTTAATGTTCACAAAAAATTCATAAATTTGAATATAATCACAACGTAACCTCTTTTTTCAATGAAAAATTTATTTATTCTTTTTGCTTCTGCAATATTTTTATTCGGATGCACAAAAAACAACGGTAATACTACAGAAGCAGAACCATTATCCAGAATAGCTTTCGGTTCGTGTTGTTCACAATATCTGTCTGATAAGAAAATTTTTGACAGAATATTGGAGCTGAACCCGCAGTTGTACATTGGCGGTGGTGATAATATTTATGGTGACTTTTTTGCTTTGGCACCGGGCACCAAAGAATATATGGAAGGTGCTTACCGACAATTAGGCGGTGATCAGTCCTTTAGAAGACTTCGTGCCAGAGTGCCAATGATTGCTACCTGGGACGACCATGATACTGGTGAAAACGATGGAACTACTACAAATCCGGTAAAAGCAATTGCAAAAGATTTGTTTTTTAAATTCTGGAACATTCCGGAAACTGACCCGCGCCACAACAGACCGGACGGTGGTATCTACGGCTCTTATTATTACAATGATGATGACCGTAAAGTACAGATAATTATGCTGGATTTACGTTATAATCACTCGGCTTATAAAAGTTCAGGTGCCGGTGCAGCTTTGAGCGGATATGACACGATGTTGTCTCCGGATGCTACCATTTTAGGCGCAACACAATGGGCTTGGCTGGAAGAAGAATTACGTAAACCGGCAAAAGTAAGAATCATTATGTCGTCACTGCAATTTAACTCAGTATATGACGGCGGCGAAAATTGGGCAGTATTGCCATTGGAAAAACAAAAAATGTATGATTTAATTAAAACTACAGGTGCAAACGGTGTATTCTTCTTAAGCGGAGACGTGCATTTTGCAGAATTTACCAAAACTCAACCGGCAGGCTGGTATCCAATTTATGATTTTACTTCGAGCGGAATCACACATCATGAAGATAAAGTAGCCTCCAGAAATAATGCTATCAGAGTTGGAAATGGCTATCAATATGTAAATTTCGGCTTCTTAACAATAGACTGGAAAGCAAGTCCGGTAACCGTAAAAGCACAGGTATTCGGCAACACAGCAGGATCAGGTCCTAACGGTTATTTGGTTTCTGAAGATGCTAAAATCTCACATACAGTGACATTGGATGAGCTGAAATTCTAATTAATTAATCATTACAAATCATATAAAGAGGCCTGTTTTGTGCCTCTTTTTTATATTTTTGAGGTATGGATATTTTTGAACGCACCGAATTACTCTTAAAAGAAGCTAACGATACCACTATTTCTACAGCCGAAGAACTGGAGAAATTTCGCATCCGTTTTTTAGGAACCAAAAATGTGCTGAAAGATATTTTCGCTGAAATTAAAACAGTGCCGAACGAACGCAAAAAAGAATTCGGACAACTGGTAAACAGTGTTAAACAAGCTGCAGAAGATAAATTTGCTGCACATCAGGAAAAACTACAACACAGCACTGCAGATACAGCATCGATAGATTTAACCTTGCCCGGTGATGTGACAACTATTGGTGCACGACATCCGATACAAATCGTAAAAAACCAGATTGTCGATATTTTCAAACGATTGGGTTTTGCTGTAGAAGAAGACCGGGAAATTGAAGACGACTGGCACAATTTCACCGCGTTGAATATGCCGGAAGATCATCCGGCGCGCGACATGCAGGACACGTTTTTCATCAACGTAAATCCGGATGTGGTGTTGCGTACACATACATCTTCCGTACAGGTGCGTGTGATGGAAAACCAAAAACCACCGATTCGTATTTTATCACCAGGAAGAGTATTTAGAAATGAAACGATTTCTGCGCGATCACATTGCTTTTTCCATCAGGTAGAAGGTTTGTACATTGATGAAGATGTTTCCTTTGCCGATTTATTGCAAACGCTGGATTTCTTTGTGAAAGAATTATTCGGACAAGATATCAAAATAAAAGTCCGACCATCTTATTTTCCGTTTACGGAACCGAGTGCAGAAGTGGATGTTACCTGTTTCATTTGTGGAGGCAAAGGTTGCAACGTTTGTAAATATTCAGGTTGGGTAGAAATTTTAGGTTGCGGCATGGTGGATCCGAAAGTACTGGAAAACTGCAATATCGATGCTAAGAAATATTCAGGATTTGCCTTTGGAATGGGTGTTGAACGCATCACGATGTTGAAATACCAGATAAAAGATATTCGTTTGCTATCAGAAAATGATACGAGATTTTTAGAACAGTTTAAGGCTGCGCG
>DAOORG010000083.1:1336-4190 GCA_035389165.1 Chitinophagales bacterium | reverse complement strand
CCTTCGGAGAAATCTAACTCGGTTCCTAATAAGTATAAAATACTTTTCGGATCTACGACTAATTTGATGCCTTTGTCTTCAAACACTTCATCTGTTGGTTGTGTCTGGTCGTCAAATTTCATATTGTAAGATAAACCACTGCAACCACCACTCGTTACGGAAACACGTACAAAATGATTGGCTGAAAGATTATCTTCTTTCCACATGTTCTGTACACGTTCTTTTGCTTTTTCTGAGATGAATATCATGTTTTAGATGTAAGTCGTGAGTAATAAATTGTAAGTATCAATTGTAATTTATAACAAAAAAAATCAAAATAAGGTTCAATTACGAAATCATCTCAAACTTTGTATACGGTACCAACGCTTTAGGAATCTTAATGCCTTCTTCCGTTTGATGGTTTTCTAGCAAACTTGCAACAATACGCGGCAACGCCAACGCACTTCCGTTTAAAGTATGCGCCAGTGCTTTTTTGTTTTCCGCATCTTTGGTGCGCAATTTCAATCGGTTTGCCTGAAATGTTTCAAAGTTAGAAACCGAGCTCACTTCCAGCCAGCGTTCCTGTGCTGCAGAATAGACTTCAAAGTCATACGTTAATGCTGCCGTGAAGGACATATCACCACCGCATAAGCGCAAAATTCTGTAAGGTAATTCTAAGGCTTTCAATAAGCTTTCGACGTGTTTCAACATTTCTTCCAAAGCGGCATACGAATTTTCCGGTTTTTCGATGCGTACAATCTCCACTTTGTCAAACTGATGCAAACGATTCAAGCCACGCACATCTTTACCATAACTACCAGCTTCACGGCGAAAACAAGGTGTGTAGCCAACATTTTTTATCGGCAGATTTCGTTCATCAATAATTTCATCGCGGTATAAATTGGTAATCGGCACTTCTGCTGTCGGAATCAAATACAAATTATCTGTTGCATCGTGATACATTTGTCCGTCTTTATCCGGTAATTGTCCTGTTCCATACGCAGAGTCTTCATTTACCATATGCGGCACCTGTACTTCGTTATAACCTGCTGCAATGGCATTGTCCAGAAAGAAGCTGATTAACGCACGTTGCAAAGCGGCACCTTTTCCTTTATATACAGGAAAGCCAGCACCGGTAATTTTATTGCCTAATTCAAAATCAATTAAATCATATTTCTTTGCCAAATCCCAATGAGGAAGTGCGCCGTCGTGCAATTTTGGAAATTCTGTAACTGAAAACGCCACTTCATTTTCTTCAGGTGTTTTTCCTTTTGGAACACTTGCATTCGGAAAATTTGGTAAAGTCACGAGTTTATCGAAAATTGCCGTTTCCAGCTCAGCTAATTCCAGTTCCAGCTTGTCTGCATTCTCTTTGATGTCCGCAATTTTTAATTTTAACTGTTCAGCCTCTTCTTTTTTACCTTCTTTCATTAAGCCACCAATTTCTTTCGATAAAGAATTGCGTTGTGATAAGAAATCATCCAGATAAGATTTTACTAATTTCCGTTTATCATCCAACGCAATAATTTCATCCACAAAATGAATGTCTTTAAAATTTTTGTGTGCTAAACGTTCTTTCGCAAACGGAGTGTCTTTTCGTAATTGGTCTAAAGTGAGCATTTTTCTATATTGTTTTGCAAAGATAAGTTTTAACGAATAGCCAACACCGAAATACCTTATAAATCGGCATTTTTTCAAAAAAAAGTAACATAAAAGGCACTTTTTACATAAATGTTTCGTTAATTTGCAATATCAATCAATACAGCCTCGCGTTTTATTGACCAATCACAAACGAATTTCAGAATCCACACTTCATGTTTTTCAATTTCCAACTTAACTAGTTTGACGTATGTACGATATTTCCACTTTAACAGAAATGTTATTACCTGAATTAAAAGAAATAGCTGAAAATTTATTGGTGCCAAAAGCAAAAATTATTAAATCCAAGAAGCCCGAATTAATTGAACTTATCCTCAAAAAACAAGATATGCAAGAAGAGTCTAAAGATGAAGAAGTAGTAATAAAGACAGAAACTACAGAAGAAAACTCCACTAAAGAAAAAAAAGAACGTGTACGAATACCGCGCAAAGTGGCAGAAAAAGTAACGCCGGTAAAGAAAGCGAAAGAAAATCCTTTTTCTGATAGAAATGCAATGAATGCTGAGTTTGCAAAAGAAGAAATGGTGACGACTCCTGAAAAAACGGTTTATCAGCCTAAACAACAAGAAGAAATTCAGCAAGAAGAAAAACAAGAAGAAGTTGTCGCTGAAAAACATGAAAAACGAGAAGAGCAAGAAAAGCAAATAAAACACGAAAAACCCGAAAGACAAGAGAGACCCGAAAGACAAGAGAGACAAGTTTTTAAAAAAGAAGCACAACAGGAAAAAAGTGCGAATGTAGCGGATGAGTCAGAGGATTATCCTGCACAGGAAGAAAGAAAAGTTGATTTTAATATAGATTTAGATGGCGTTATTTTAGGAGAAGGTGTGTTGGAAATTATACCGGAAGGCTATGGTTTTCTGCGTTCTTCAGACTATAATTACCTTTCATCGCCGGATGATGTGTACGTGTCTCCATCACAAATTAAATTAATTGGTTTAAAAACCGGCGACACCATTGTCGGAAATATTCGTCCGCCAAAAGAAGGAGAAAAATACTTTGCATTGTTGCGTGTAGAATCTATCAACGGAAAAACACCGCAGGAAATCAGAGACAGAATTCCGTTTGATTATCTGACACCATTATTTCCAACAGAAAAATTAGATCTTTTTCAGGAAGCATCTAACTATTCAACGCGAATTGTGGATTTATTTACACCAATAGGAAAAGGTCAGCGTGGTATGATTGTGGCACAGCCTAAGACAGGTAAAACCATG
>DAOORG010000083.1:0-1236 GCA_035389165.1 Chitinophagales bacterium | reverse complement strand
GCACCATCTTCAGGAAAAGTATTGTCCGGTGGTGTGGAAGCAAATGCATTACATAAACCAAAACAATTCTTCGGTGCTGCCAGAAATATTGAAAATGGCGGATCATTAACGATAATTGCCACCGCATTGACGGAAACGGGTTCTAAAATGGACGAGGTGATCTTTGAGGAATTCAAAGGAACCGGGAACATGGAGCTTCAATTGGAAAGAAAATTGTCCAATCGACGTATTTTCCCGGCAATCGACGTGGTTTCTTCGTCTACACGAAGAGATGATTTGTTGCTGGATAAAGATACCTTGCAGAAAATGTGGGTATTACGTAACCATTTAGCAGATATGAATTCGGAAGAATCGATGAAATTCCTGTTGCAGCAGATGAAAGGTACTCGCAGCAACGAAGAATTTTTGATGACGATGAACCGATAACAATTGTAGAATTAGTGAGTTAATGAATTGTAGAATTAATAAATCTGGTAGTTTTTTGCCATTTTTTACTTTTCTTAAAGGTTAAATTATTGATTTTCTGCTATAAAATAGCAATTTCAGACCGATATTTAGCGCTATCATTTTCTAATTAGCTAATTAAACACTATCTTCGCAACCCGAAAATATCGGAACGAATTTTAGAAATTCATTCTTTAATTCAGCAATTCTATAATTCAATAATTGAAATAAGATGAAAAGAACGTTTCAACCATCAGTAAGAAAAAGAAAAAACAAGCATGGTTTCCGTGAGCGTATGGCAACCAAAGGTGGTCGTGCGGTATTAAACGCGCGTCGTGCTAAAGGAAGAAAAAAATTATCAATTTCTGACGAAAGAAAAGGAAAATAATAGCTGGAACAGTTAACAACCAACGGTTTAGCTTCACAAAAGATGAACGCCTGAAAAGCAAAAAACGCATCGACGAGCTTTTCAGAGATAAAACTTTTGTTCAAAATCCAACTTTAAGAATATACTTTAAACAAGTAGAACTAGATTGCGCCTTTTTGGCGCAATTTGCTTTTGCTGCGCCTAAGAAAAATTTTCCAAATGCAGTTGACAGAAACCGATTAAAACGCCTGATGCGCGAAAGTGTGCGTTTGCAAAAGCCCGATTTTTACAGAGCCTTACAGGAAAAAAACAAACAAATAGTTTTGCTGCTCAGTTATCATGCGAAAACGGTTGCTGATTTTAAAACAGTGGATGCTGCGGTGACGCAATTGCTGAAAAAGATGCTTAACGAATTACACTAATCT
>DAOORG010000082.1:0-10136 GCA_035389165.1 Chitinophagales bacterium | reverse complement strand
CAAAATCTTTCCAGAAATCATAAATCGCATCCTGGCTTCTGACAGCTTTTTCAGCAGCAGTTTTTGTTCTGAATAAATTAGATTGTGTTTCATTAAAAATCCTGGCTTTCACATTATCTTTCCATTGCAGTTCCATCATCTGCAAGAGTTGTTTTTTTATTTTATCATCTAGTATCGGCAATACTACTTCAATTCGGTGATCCAGATTTCTTGTCATTAAATCTGCACTACCTATAAATAAATCAGGCTTTCCCAGATTATGAAAAACAAACACACGGTTGTGCTCCAAAAATTTATCTACAATACTAATGGCTTCTATGTTTTCGCTGATGCCAGCAATTCCTGGCACCAAAGAACAAATACCACGCACGATCATTCTTATTTTAACACCAGCTTTACTGGCTGCATATAATTTTTCAATCACATCTTCGTCCACCAGATTATTCAGCTTTAAAAATATTTCTGCTTTCTTGCCTGCTTTTGCATTTCTAATTTCACGGTTGATTAAGGTGGTAAGACGACTTCTCAAATTAAACGGTGCTACCATTAATTGATTGAATTTCGGAACCGAATAATTTTTATCAAAAAATGAAAATATTTGTCGAGCTTCTTTTGTTATGGTTTGATTGCACGTAAACAATTGTGCATCTGTATAAATGCGCGCTGTTTTTTCGTGCAGGTTTCCAGTGCCAATACAGCCATAATATATTTTTTGACCTTTTTCTCTGCGCGTTATTAAACAAACTTTAGAGTGCACTTTCAATCCGGAAATACCTGTAATGACACGCGCACCGGCATCGCGTAAAATGGTTGCCCAGTCGATATTGGCTTCTTCATCAAAACGAGCACGCAATTCTATAAACACGGTAACATCTTTGCCATTATGTAATGCTGTAATCAGCGATTTTATGACATGTGAATTGGATGCCACACGATATAAAGTACAGCGAATATGAGATACATTCGGGTCAATCGCAGCTTCGCGTAACAAGTCTAGAAAGTAATCGAACGAATGATATGGATAGTATAACAAGATATCTTTCGTTTTCATTTTTTCTAAAATAGAACGCGTTTTTTCCAAATCAGGATGTGGAATATGCTGTAAATCAGGATTTAATAAGTGTGTTTTTCCAAGCGTTGGAAATTTGATGAAATCTTTGAAATTGTGATATCGAGCACCTGCATACAACTGCACTTTATTATCAAGTTCCATTTTTTTAATCAGGTAATTCTGGAAATCTTTCGGCATTTGTGCGTCATATACAAACCGTAATGCATCGGCACTTTTACGTTTCTTCAAACTCATTTCCATGGATTCCATAAACGTGAGCGAAACATCGTTATCGACATCTAATTCTGCATCGCGCGTAAATTTTATTGTGTATGCTTCAATTTTATCGAAATCATAAATCTGAAATATGGATTTTAAATTATAACGAATAACATCGTCTAAAAATAAAATGTATTGTTTGTTGTTTTTAGAAGGCAACACCAAAAACCGTGAGATGGATGCCGTTGGTACTTCTATTAATGCGTAATGTGTTTCTTTGGTTTTTGTTTTGGAAAACCGAATTGCCAGATAAATGGAAGCATCTAATAAGGTTGGAAATTCTTTTGCTTTATCGAGCATGATAGGAAAAATTTCCAAACGTACTTTTTCCTGAAAATAATTTTTTACAAATTCGCCTTGTGTTTTATCTAATTGTGTTTCGTTTAGAAAAAAAATATTTTCTTTTTCCAGTTCTTTAATAATATCTACATAAGCTTTGGTGTATTTTTTTTGCAGAACTTTTAGTTTTGCCTGAATGGCATCCATTACTTTTGCAGGCGAAAATCCCAATTCTTGTTTTGCACGTCTGTCAAAATCCATCATGCGTTTTAGTGTGGCAATGCGCACGCGAAAAAACTCATCTAAATTGTTAGAGTAAATGCCCAAAAATTTTAATCGCTCCAAAACAGGCACATCTTTGCACTCAGCTTCCTGCAGCACACGCTCATTAAAAGAAAGCCAGCTCAACTCTCGGTTTATAATAGGAATTTTGGTCATGATACAATAATTGGAATGCTGAATTTACTTACTTTTCCATCAATAATTTAGGATTCACATAAATTTCACATTTGCCTTTTTTAGCACCAATATCATGCCATGATTTTATCTCTAATGAAATTCTGAACACAGAGCAGGTAGGAAACTTTTCGAGTGGTGTTTTGCTAAGTTGATAAATTAATGATGACAAAATCGGCTCGTGTCCGAACAAAAAAACATCGTTGAATTTATTATCTGTTTGTTTAAGCATTTCCAATATGGCTGAAGATGTACCGAAATATATAACCGGCTCAATGCAGATTTGCTTTAAATCAAACAAGACCAGTTCTGCAATTCCATTTGCAGTGGTGATGGCACGCGTTGCCGGCGAACTAATAATTAAATCAGGTGTAAGTTGATTTTCTCTCAAATAATTTCCAACAATTTTCACGGCACTTTTGCCTCGTTCATTCAAGGGTCTGGCTATGTCATCCAAATCAGGATGATCCCAACTGGATTTTGCATGTCGAATGATGGTGAGATATTTCATCTGTAAAAAGTATACATTTTTCCCTAAATTTAATCATTCTGAGACACTATGAGTGAAAAAAATGATTTGCATAAATTAATCCATTCGTTAACACCTAACGAAAAAGCCTATTTTAAAAAGTTTGCGTATAAATCCAAAGATGACAAAGAAAACCCATATTTAGTGATGTTTGATGCGATTCTAAAACAAGATGAATACGATGAAGAAGCATTAAAGAAAAAATTAAAAAACACCAAACTCATTAATAATTTTTCTGCAGCAAAAAATTATTTATCAGATTTAATTATTACAACATTTTCTTCCATTCAGGAAAATAATTCTGTCGAAAACAAGCTGCTCTCTGTTTTACAACAACTGCCTTTTTTGATAGAAAGACGAGTAAATAATCTATTGGAAAAGAAAATAGCACAAGCAAAAAAAATTGTGCAGGATTTCGAATTATACAACTATTGCGCCATTATCTACCAATATGAAATGTTGATTTTGGAAGTGGACAAACATTATGAAACGAAGAAATCAAAACTGACGAACGAGTTATTACAAAATGAGCAAAAGCTTCAAAACATACGGAACTATCAACAATTAAAGGATGAATGGCTGATGATTCGGCAAGATACCAACACCTATATCAGAGAAAAAAACAAGATAGATTTTGTTTCAGATAAACTTACAATTCCATATTTATCGGATATTGAAAAGGCAACCACCACAGCTTCAAAAATCTTGTTTCATTATGTGCGTGTCGGATATTTCCTGATGATAAACGATGCAGAAGCTGCTTATGCAGATAGTGTTGCTCAATACATGGTATTAAAAAATAATCCGAATTATTGTAAAGCCAATGAAAAAGAAGTCATTGTTACGCTCAGCAATTTTGTGTTGCGCATGTTGAATGTTAGCAATTACGAATATTTTGATGAAGTGAAAAATACCTTGTTGCAATATCTGGAAAACTCAAAAGATATTGATTTGGTGCAGTCTAAAAAATTGAACCTGGCGTTGGTAGAAAAAAATCAATACCTGAAACAAAATCGCTTTGATAAAATATACTCGTTGCTGCCAACTTACAGCAATGTGTTAGATTTTTATAACAAACGACAGGATATTCAACTTTCCATGTTGTATGATATGGCGATGATTTATTTTTATAATGACGAATTTGAGACTTGTCTCGAATTTATTTCAAAAGTTTTAAATCATAAGGCTTTGCACACCATGAAAGATTTGGAAAGTTATAGCTTGTTGTTAAAAATGGTTGTATTTGTTGAGCTAAATCAGATACACCACTTCGATACCAATATCGAGAATCTGAGAAGAAAATTATACCGCGATGATAAGATGTTCAAAGCGGAAAATGCCATTTTAAAAATGCTGACGGATTATAGTCTGGCGAATAGCAACGCAAACAAGGTAAATATATTGACAGAACATAAAAAAACCATAGAACCCATTTTACAGGATAAGCTCGAACAAAACATCATCAATTATTTTCCGATTCATCTCTGGCTGGAAGCAAAACTGGAACATAAAACCATCTACCAAAAATTCAACTATAAATAAGCCGGAAAGTTTAGTTTTTTAATATTTAAATTATTGGTTATGAATAAATTGTGTTAAAAACAACAACTTCAGAGCCTTAATTTTCACACTCTTTTTTTCATTGATTCAGGTGATAATGTATTCTACTTTTGATACATCATCATCAAAATCAAACCTTATGAAAAAATTAACCACATTATGCTATGTATTGGCACTGTGCAGTTGCATGTCATGCAATTCACAAAATAATACAAACTCAAAAAGTCAGGCATCTTCTGCTGCATCAAAAAACAAGAACGTCAATGCAAACGTGTTACGTATGCAATTGTCATCCATCAAGGACAACCAGGTAACCAAAGGCGATGCTGTTCTTTTTTTGTTGCCGCAAGGCTGGAAACAACAAAGTCAGTTGGACTGGGATGCCCAAAACACACAATTTCCGGCAAGTGCTTATTTACATGTCAATAACCTGGAAAATACGGCACAGTTACACATCTATAAAACCTCATTCTATACCTTATCCAATCCATCCATGCAATATGCAGGAATTGGAATAGGCAGCAAGTACATGGGCGGCACAGTAGTGGCTAGCATGCCATCTAATACTACAGAGGCAACTATGCGAACATTAAACGAAATGAATGCGTTGCCTGCCGGTGTAAAAATCACCGAAACAAAAGTCATTAAAATTGAAAGCACCAACCCGATAGATATTCAGGCGAAAAAACAAAATCCGCAAGTACAATTCATTTCGGACAATGTTATAAGTAAAGGCACTTTTACTAAGAATGGCGAAAATTATACGCTATTGATAAATGCGTATGTGAATGGTACGGTTAATAAAAGCCTTAATTTTTCTAACTGGCAGGTATTACCAATTGTATTTTTCATAAAACAAGATGCAAACGAGAAAGTAAACACAGAATTGTGTCAGGCGGTTTTAAAATCTATTCGCTACACACCAGCATTTATCAGTGCGCAAACACAGGTTATAAAATACCTGACAGACCAGTATTATCAGGGCTTGCGCAACATTGCTGCCATTAGTCAGCAAATCAGCCGCAACAACGACGCCATGATTGCAAGCATAGATAAAAGTTACGAAAAGGCAAATTCTACGTACAAACCCACCAACGACGGATTTTCGCAATACATTAAAGGTGTAGAAAACTATTCAGACGGCAATGGCTCCACCTACGAACTGCCGAGTTCATACAATACTGCCTGGAAAAACGGAAACGGTGAAATCATTTTAACCAACGAAACCAATTACAATCCAAACATCGGCTCCACACAAAACTGGGAGCAGTTAAACAAATAACATTCATCATCAACCAATAAAAACTAAAACACATGAAAAAACAAATCATTCTCAAAAGTATCCTTGCAATGCTTGTACTAAGTATTGGAGTCAGCACCTCTTCCTGCAAAAAAGAGCAATCAGCAGCAGAAATTCAAACCAAACGTATCAGTGACATCATTCCGCAGAAATACCTGGATTCTTTAATCCGTCTCGGTGTCACCATTCACGAAGGCACCACACCGCCAATTGTAAACGGCATCTATATTGCCAATCCAACGGTATTGCTTGCTTCCACCGTGGCAGGAGATATTATAGGAAATACATTCGCAGATGTTAAAGTGAAACTGACGGATCAAAACAATTCAACTTTCGGAATAACATTATTCGGAAAAAAACTGTTAGGCGACAATGATACTTCCATTGTTACCGCCATTTCAGGCAGCGGCAATAATTTTACGGTATACGGAAAAGTAAAAGCCTCTGCCAACAGTTCGAATTATGCCATATTCGCCATTATCATATCCGGCACATTAAGTGCAGATGGTATTATAAACTATCAGGATGCGCTGATTAATATCGACAATAGTAACGGTGGCTCACTCTTCATTCCGGAAGGAACAGGACGTTTGATTAAGGATGGTAACAACCTGGCTTCTACGACCAGCTTTTTCAGAATATCCAACACGAATACAGAAAAAGATAAAACCGCAGGACAACATCCTTAAGATTAATTAGAGTCATTAAAAAATGAAGACTAAAAAACTATGCAAAAATTCCATATTTCATAATGGAGCTTGATGATGACACGAATCGCAAAAAATAGTGTATTTCTTTGGTAAATTAAAAAAAATGCCTATATTTGCATCACGATTTGGGAAGAGGACTTGACAAAGTCCTCTTTTTTATTCTTAGTCATGGATAAACTAACACAATTAAAAGAAGTCATTGAGAAAGAAATAAATTCATATTTCGAGCATACCGACTTGTTTTTAGTGGAGATAAAAGTGCTTACAAACGGCAAAATAGAAGTTTTTGCAGACGGAAAAACCAATATCACCATTGATGAATGTGCTAAAATCAGTAAACACATCCATCATTTCTTAGAAGAAAACAACCTGATGAATGATAATTTATCATTGGATGTTTCTTCACCTGGAATGGATGAACCATTAAAAGTGGCGCAGCAATTTCAAAAACAACTCAACAAAAAAGTAGACGTTGTATTGAAGAATGGATTAAAAATCACCGGAGAATTGCTTTCCGCCACAACAAATGAGATTGTTGTAAAAGAAACCATCACAATAAAAAAAACAGAAACTATTGAAGAGCATACCTTTAGTTTCGACGAAATAAAATCAGTAAAAAAACATTTCAATTTTAAATTGTAATTGTCATGAACAGTGTAGAATTAGTAGAATCATTTTCGGAGTTTAAAGACTTTAAAAACATCGACCGTCCAACCATGATGCGTGTACTGGAAGATGTATTTAAAACGTTATTAAGAAAAAAATACGGCTCCGACCAAAATTTTGACATCATCGTCAATACAGAAAAAGGTGACCTGGAAATCTGGCGCCACCGTATGATTGTAGAAGATGGAAAAGTAGAAGATAAACTTGCGGAAGTTGAATTGAGCGTAGCTAAAACAACGGAACCGGATATGGAAGTGGGTGAAGAATTATACGAACCCATCACCATTGAATCATTTGGTCGCCGTGCTATTTTAGCTGCTCGTCAAACATTGATTTCACGTGTACTGGATTTAGAAAAAGACGAAGTTTACAAAAAATATAAAGACCGTGTTGGTGATATTATTTCAGCAGAAGTATATCAGGTTTGGAAAAAAGAAATCTTGTTGTTAGATGATGATGGCAACGAATTAATTTTACCAAAAAGCGAACAAATCAAAACCGACTTTTATAAAAAAGGCGATAGCATTCGTGCGGTCATCAAAAATGTAGAATTACGCGGAAGCACACCGTTGGTTATTTTATCAAGAACTGACGGCGCATTTTTGGCTAAATTATTAGAGCAGGAAGTTCCTGAAATTATGGATGGCTTAATCGTCATCAAAAAAATTGTACGCGAGCCAGGCGAAAGAGCAAAAGTGGCCGTAGAATCTTACGACGACAGAATTGATCCGGTTGGTGCTTGTGTTGGTATGAAAGGTTCCCGTATTCACGGTATCGTGCGCGAATTGAGAAATGAAAACATAGACATCATTAACTATACAGCGAATATCAATTTATTATTACAACGTTCTTTAACGCCTGCAAAAATTGAAGGTATCGCGTTAGACGATGTAAAAAAACGTGCATCTGTCTATCTAAAACCGGATCAGGTTTCTTTAGCCATCGGAAAAGGCGGATTCAACATCAAATTGGCCAGTAAATTAACCGGCTATGAAATAGATGTGTTCAGAGATACCGATACAGCCATTGAAGACGACGTGGATTTAGATGAATTCTCAGACGAAATCGAAGGCTGGATCATCGATGAATTCAAGAAAATCGGTTGCGACACAGCAAAATCTGTGTTGGATCTGGATAGAGATGAATTGGTGCGAAGAACGGATTTAGAAGAAGAAACAATTGATGATGTGATAAAGATTTTAAAATCAGAGTTTGAATAACATGAAAAGTCATTAGCCATCAGTCTTTGGTCATTAGTAATACTATTTCCATTGACTACTGTCCATTGACCATTGACTAAATAAAAATTATGTCCGAAGGGAAAATTACAAGATTAGCGAGTGCAGCAAAAGAATTGAATGTTGGTATATCTACTATTGTAGACCATCTGCATTCAAAAGGCTTTAAAGATGTTGCCAGCACACCAAACACTAAGCTCACAGAAGAGCAGTACGACATCCTTTTGCGCGATTTCAGAAGTGATATTGTTGCAAAAGAAAAAGCCGAACAGATTAATATCGGCAAACGAAAAGAAGAAGAAATTACTATCAAAGAAGCACTGAAAGAAGCGCCTAAAGTGGTAGTGGTCGAAAAAGTCGAGGTTAAAGAAGTAAAGAAAGAAGAGGAAATTACTGCGGTTAAACACGAAGTGGAAGGTCCTAAAATTTTAGGAAAAATTGACCTCGATAAACCGAAAAAGAAGAAAGAAGTAGAAGAGAAAAAAGTAGAAGTAGTTGCCGAAGTTGAACAACCAAAAGAGACAACGAAAAAAGAAGAAGTAGAAATAACGGAAAAACCGGTTCCGGAACAGAAAGAAGAAGTTGAAGTTAAAGTTGAAGAAAAAATAGTAGAGAAAGTTGTTGAAGTAAAAAAATCGGAAGATTTTGTCAGAGCAAAAATTGAAACACTTTCCGGTCCTAAAATTTTAGGAAAAATAGAATTACCAATTAAAGCAGAACGTCGTCCGGAAGAAATTTATCGCGATGAAGAAAAAGCAAAACGTGATAAAGAACGCGAAAAATTAAAAGAAGGAAGAGACGCCAGCCAGAAACGTGCACGAATTGTTCAGAATAAAGTAGACATTAAAAAATTTGAGCCAAGTAAGGATACCAGACCAGTCCGACCAGGTGGTACAGGTGGACCTGGTGGCCCAAGACATGATACACGACGCGGACCAAAACCGCCTGAAACATCAAAAGAAGGCATCTCTGAAAAAGCGATACAGGATAAGATTCGTTCTACCATGGCAAAACTGCAGGGAACGAAAGGAAAATCAGACCGTTCTAAATACAGAAAAACAAAACGTGATGACCATGCTGTTCGTGCAGAAGGAGAAAACGTAGAAACCAATGTATTACAATTAACAGAGTTTATCACCGTTAGTGAGTTAGCCGGATTAATGGATGTATCTCCAACACAAGTTATTAGTTCTTGTATGGGTTTAGGTGTATTCGTTTCCATCAATCAGCGTTTAGATGCTGAAGTAATCGAATTGGTAGCAAGTGAATTCGGATACGAAGCGCAGTTTATCAATCTGGCAGATGAAGACAGTGAAGAAGAATTATATGAAGACTTACCGGAAGATTTGGTAAAACGTCCGCCGATAGTTACCATTATGGGACACGTCGACCACGGTAAAACTTCATTGCTGGATTATATCAGAAGTGCTAACGTAGTAGCCGGTGAGATGGGTGGAATCACTCAACATATCGGTGCCTACGAAGTGGAAACCGCTAAAGGTGAACACATCACTTTCTTAGATACACCGGGTCACGAAGCGTTTACAGCAATGCGTGCTCGTGGAGCAAAATTAACAGACATCGCCGTTATTGTGATTGCAGCAGATGACAACATCATGCCTCAAACCAAAGAAGCAATTTCGCATGCACAGGCAGCGGAAGTTCCGATGATTTTTGCCATCAATAAAATAGATAAAGAAGGCGCAAATCCGGATAATATCAGAAACCAGTTATCTCAGATGAATATCATGGTGGAAGAATGGGGTGGAAAATATCAATGTCAGGAAATATCTGCGAAGAAAGGACTGAACATCGATAAATTATTAGATAAGATTGTTTTAGAATCTGAAATGCTGGATTTAAAAGCCAATCCAAACAAACCGGCTATTGGTTCTGTTATCGAAGCACAGTTAGACAAAGGTCGTGGTTATGTTTCTACGATTATGGTTCAGGAAGGCACATTGCAAATAGGTGACTTTATCGTAGCCGGACAATACTTTGGAAAAGTGAAAGCGATGACCAACGAGCGTGGTGTTCGTATTGAGAAAGCCGGTCCATCTGCACCGGT
>DAOORG010000081.1:6638-10163 GCA_035389165.1 Chitinophagales bacterium | reverse complement strand
TTAAATTATAATTTCCAGAAAAGAATCGGATTGTACAACATACAAACTGTAGGAACCAGTTATGGCTACGAATGGTACAATGATAAATACAGACATATCTTTTCTCCAATGAGTTTTACGTATGTTTTCCCTTCTAAAATCAGTGACTCATTTCAAACACAGTTAGATCAAAATGCACGATTAAAACAAAGTTTTAATCAGCAGTTTATTCTTGGTCAGGAATATACATTTACCTATACCAATCAAAATCTGAGTGTCGGAAAATACAAGAATTTTTTCTACTTTAGAGCCAATGCATTTGTTGCCGGAAATGTCTTATTTGCATTTTCTAAAGTAGCACAAAAAGATAAACCGTTACCCTATAAATTAGGCAAAGTAGATTTCGCACAGTTTGCACGTTTTGAACTGGAACCTCGATACTTTTTTAATTTTCGTCGCGGACAAGCACTCGCACTCAGAATGTTCATCGGTGTTGGAATTCCATACGGTAATTCAAAATACATAACAACACAAACAAAATTTCAGGGCAGAGACACCTCTTTCCAGCGAGAAGTTGCTGTTATTCCGTATATCAAACAATTTTTTGCAGGCGGACCAAACTCTCTTCGTGGTTGGGGTTTTAGAAGATTGGGTCCAGGCGGTTATAACACTTATACTATTAACAGAAATAATCTAGACCAAACCGGTGACTTAAAATTTGAATTCAATGCAGAATATCGTTTCAGTATTTACAAAATATTTAAAGGCGCACTATTTACAGATATCGGAAATATCTGGCTCATAAAAGAAGATCCTGATAAACCACTGGCAAATTTTAAAGCAAACCGCTTTATGCAGGAACTTGCATGGGATGTTGGTGCAGGCTTAAGAATGGATTTAAATTTCTTTGTTGTACGTTTTGATGTCGGTATTGCGTTGTATGATCCTGCATTCCCAAAAGGCAACAGATGGACATTTAATAAAATAAACAACGAAGATTTTACCGTATTCAAACAACCAAGGAACAAAGAATTAGGATTCTACAAACTAGGTGTAAAAGACTTTCTTGGGCTCAATTTTGCGATTGGATATCCATTCTAAAAGTTAGCAGTTTTTCATAAAACTATTCTGTACCTTTAATTGTCTTATTACTATATGCCATTTATTAAACATAGTTTCAGCATAAACATTGCAATCAGGATACAATGCTTGCTGCTTTTATTTTTTTTATTCTCTTTTCAACATAACATTGCACAGCCTTTTCTTCGCTTTGATTACTTACCTGTTTCCAACAATTCTGTTCCATTGCGTTATCCCTGGACAGGTGGCATTAACAGTGCACAATTCGGAAAAGCTGACGTGAATAACGATGGCAAAAAAGACCTTATTGTTTATGACAAAAGCAATCAGAAATATTGCGTTTTTATAACACAGGCAACAAATTCAACAGCCTATAAATTTGAACATAAATACGCAGCATACTTACCACCTATCAATGGCTGGATGATTGTGAAAGATTATAATTGTGATGGCATAGACGATATTTTTACGTACAATGGAATTGCCAACATAAAAGTATATACCGGATTTTATGTAAATGACACACTACATTATAAATTGCAGCAGGATGGATTTTATTATCAAGGTACCAGCAGCTCTATAAATGTGTATTGTGCAGATGTACTGAAACCTGCCATTGCAGACATCAATAAAGACGGTGATCTCGATATTGTTTCATTTAACGTTTTTGGAAACAGATTAATCTATTATGAAAATCAGCAGAAAGAATTAAGCTTGCCTTGCGATAGTTTATTTTTCATCAAAGCAGATAATTGCTGGGGAAATGTGTTCGATTCTTTTGCCGCTTCTTATGCATTGCGTGACACCTGCAATTTCAAATTCAACCGATTAAATGGTACAGAAGAAATCCTGCATACCGGCTCTACCATTGAATCGGCAGATGTAGATAATAATGGTGCAATGGATATGTTAATAGGCAGTGTATCATTGAATAACCTAACGATGTTGCAAAATAACGGGACATCATCTTATGCAAGTATTCTAAATCAGGATATTGCATTTCCATCCTACGACTCTTCGTTCAATACCAACTCTTTCGGTTCACCTCATTTTCTGGATATCGATAACGACAGTAAAAATGATTTATTGGTTTCAACATTTGACCCGGGCGCAGCCAATGTAAATAATATTTGGTATTATAAAAATGTACAGGCAAATGGCATCCGTCTGAATCTGATTCAAAAGAATTTTTTATTGGACAACATGATAGATGCCGGAGAAAATTCTAATCCTTGTTTTTTTGATGTGGATGGCGATGGTTTAAAAGATATTTTATTAGGAAGCGGTGGTTTTAGAGACAATGTAACCACTACATACAAATTACAATTTTATAAAAATACCGGAACACTATCTAGTCCTGCGTTTGATTTATTAAACGATGATTATTTAAACATCAGTACGTTTAATGTGAAAGATATTGTACCAGCCGTTGGCGATTTGGATAACGACAGCGACACCGACCTTGTTATCGGAATTGCAGATGGCAGAATAATTTACTGGGAAAATACTGCATCATCAGGAAATCCACCAGTTTTTCTATACCGAGGATTGCTGAAAGATTCTCTGAACAATAATATTTCAGTAGGATCGAATGCAGCACCCTATCTGATTGATATCAACCGTGATGGTAAAACAGATTTGATTGTAGGCGAACGCAACGGAAATTTAAATTTCTATAAAGGCAATTCTATAAATGCAACAAAATTTTCATTTGTTACCGATAGCTTAGGTGCCGTGAGAATAAAAACGAACGGATTTTCTATTGGCTATACACATCCATCAGTTGCTGACGTAAACAACGATGGAAAATATGATTTAGTGTTAGGCACGAATACCAGCGGACTTCAATTATACTCAAACATTGAAGACCAGCTAAACGGAGTTTTTGCGCTTACGTCTCCGGTTGTTACAGATTACTTAGGCTTTAGAACAACAGCTGCAATTGCTGATATTACGAATGATGGAAATCCTGAATTGCTTACCGGAAATATTGACGGTGGCTTGATTATTTTCAGTAAAGTTCCACCGCCAATTATTCCGTCATTCATCAAAAATTATAATAGCGCACCGCTATTGTTTGATATCTTTCCAAATCCGGCAAACAATCAACTGTATATTGATTTAAAAAGCGTAAAAAACAATATTCAACTGCAGGTATTTAATTTAGTTGGACAAGAAATTTTTTCCGAAAATTTTAATCTGAAAGATGTACTGGAAATCAACACAGATACATTTGCAAATGGAATGTATTTAGTGAAAATAGCAGACGGAGAAAAAGAAGGTGTTCAAAAATTAGTGATACAACATTAAAATAAAAAAGGCTGAACAATGTTCAGCCTTTCAATAAGAGAGGTCGGTGGCAGATTCGAACTGCCGTAGAAGCTTTTGCAGAGCTTTGCCTAGCCTCTCGGCCAACCGACCATTTTGTGGACTGCAAAACTACATTTTTTTCAGGAAAAACAAAAT
>DAOORG010000081.1:0-6538 GCA_035389165.1 Chitinophagales bacterium | reverse complement strand
TTGCGTTTGTATACACTAAAACATCAACAATATATTTTCCACCTATTTTGCGTTCTTCTTCATACACACCGTGATAGGCATAAAATTCCATGCCTTCTAACCCAATCCAAACCTTTTTTTGTCTATCTTGCATAATACAAAACTAAATATTTTTAACCATATAGCTATATAGCTTTAAAGAGTATTATAAGATTAACAATAGAAGTAAAACTTTACATAGATTGGTATGTTTTGTATTATAATTCCTACGAAAAACTTTTTTGAAATCAAGAAATCTATGTAACTATGTGGTTAAAATTGTAGAGATAACAAACAAAAACAGGATTTTATGTCAAATAGATATGCTTCATCTTACCGCGGTTTCGATTATTTGAATTTAGACGAACAATTAACAGACGAACAAAAATTAATCAGAGAAAGTGTGCGCAGTTGGGTAAACTCATCTGTCATTCCAATAATTGAAGATTGTGCCGAAAACAATAAATTTCCAAAACACTTAATAAAAGAATTAGGCGAAATCGGTGCATTTGGTCCGCATATACCAACAGAATATGGCGGTGGCGGCTTGGATGCTATTTCGTATGGTTTAATTATGCAGGAACTGGAACGCGGCGATTCAGGCATTCGCAGTTGCGCCAGCGTCCAAAGTTCTTTAGTCATGTATCCAATCTGGAAATATGGTTCAGAAGAACAAAAACAAAAATTCTTACCCAAATTAGCAAAAGGCGAATATTTAGGCAGCTTTGGATTAACGGAACCCAATCACGGCAGCGATCCATCTTCCATGGAAACGCGTTTAATAAAAAAAGACGGAAAATATATTTTGAATGGTGCAAAAATGTGGATCACCAACTCACCGATGTGCGACATTGCTGTAGTTTGGGCAAAAAACGAAGAAGGTCATGTGTTAGGTTGTATTGTAGAACGTGATATGAAAGGATTTTCAACTCCTGAAATCAAAGGAAAATGGAGTTTACGTGCATCCATAACCGGTGAATTAATTTTTGATGAAGTGGAAATTCCGGAAGAAAATATATTACCATTGGCAAAAGGACTGAAAGCACCATTATCGTGTTTATCATCTGCAAGATATGGCATTGCCTGCGGTTCATTGGGTGCTGCAATGGATTGCTTACATCACGCAGTAGAATATAGTAAAGAAAGAAAACAATTTGGAAAACCGTTGGCAGCTTTTCAACTTACACAAAAAAAACTAGCAGAAATGCTGACGGAATTAACGAAAGCGCAATTGCTATCGTTACAACTTGGCAAATTAAATATCGAAGGGAAAATAACACCGGCACAAATTTCTATGGGCAAACGAAACAATGTAGAAACGGCCTTACGCATCGCGCGTGATTGTCGCCAAATATGTGGTGCAATGGGTATCACACAGGATTTTCCATTTATGCGACATGCCATGAACCTGGAAAGTGTCATTACTTACGAAGGCACGCATGAAGTGCATTTGTTGATTACCGGCATGGATATGACAGGCGAAAATGCTTTCGGATAGTTTCTCAACTTATTTCATATTTTAAATAAAAATAGAGGCAATCAAATAGATTGCCTCTCTGAGAATATTGAGGTTAGTGTGTGATGTTATCTTATAATAAGAACCATGGAATTAAATCAATTTTAGCCGGTGTAACTACACCTTTAAATTTAATTTCAAGGTAAACGATTCCAAATTTGTGATTTGCACGAATAACTATCTTATCTACAAACGGAACTTCTGTTGGATACTGAAAATCAACTTTACTGGTTTTGATATTCAAAAACCCGATTGGCCAGTCATCTAATCCTGTTTTTTCAGTAACGGTACCAATAACTTTTTTATCTGTATAAATTGTGTTGAATGAATATTGTGTTCCAACCGGATCGCCATATTTAACAATTGTCTGAGGTTTATTATCCTCACTGATAACCTGATAACCTTCTGATGTAATACGCAATTGAAAACCTAAGTCAATCAGGCCGTTGCCGTCAACAGTAATGATGCCTTCGTCTTTTACATATTTTATTACACTTGCAATAACTGCAGAATCTGGATTTCCTGCTAAATCTATATCTAGTTTTAGCTTATACGTAACATTACCATTATCATTTTGTGTAATAACAGCTGTTGCAGTAGGAAAATCATATGAACCCAATGAAGGATAAATGCTGGTCTCGCTACCTACTTTTGTAAGCGGAATATCTGTTTCTCCACCTAATGCACCTAAATCATCTTTTTTGCAGGAAAATAAGGCTAAGACGATACCTGCCATCATCATAAAATTTTTAGTTTTTTTCATGTTATTGTTTTTAATAAAATTGCTTAGCATTTTGTAGTTTATCCATGACTTTTATCATTTTACAAAATGAGATTTATCATTAATAAAAATTATTCTGCCTTATTTATATTCACATCATATCCACAGAGTTATGAACTAAAAAAGCTGCCTTATCCACTAAAAAAGAGAACGAATAAACAATCTTGGAACTATAAAAATTGTAATTATTTAATTATCAACTTCTAAACATTAAGTTTCACGGAATTGAGATTATTAACATATTAAAGTTCATTTTTATCAAAATTTCAACGAATTTAATATCGTATTTTCGTTGGCTATGGAAGACCAGACCACTAATAAAAGAACCACCAGATTTACGCGCAATAAGACAGAAGATATTTCTAACATGTTGTACGGAAAAATTCCACCACAGGCACGTGAACTGGAAGAAGCTGTATTGGGTGCTATTTTAATTGAAAAAGATGCTATTTCCTATGTATCTGATATTTTAAAACCGGAAAGTTTTTATGTTGATGCGCATGCTACTATTTTCCGTTCCATTCAAAATTTATTTGGTAAATCTCAACCTATCGATTTATTAACGGTAACTGAAGAGTTGAGAAAAATTGCAAAGCTGGAAGAAGTAGGCGGCGCTTTTTATTTAAGTGAACTCACCAATAAAATTGCCTCTTCGGCAAATGTAGAATACCACGCACGTATCATTATTCAAAAGTTTATACAGCGAGAACTGATTCGTATTTCTAATGATATCATTCGTGATTCTTATGAAGACACTACCGATGTTTTCGATTTACTGGATGCTGCAGAGAAACGTATTTATGAAATTACAGACAAGAATTTACGTAACTCAGTGCAAGGTATCGGCCAATTGGTTTCTAAATCCATTTTACAAATTGATGGTTTATTAAACAGAGATGATGGTTTGCTGGAAGACTCTGTGCCATCCGGATATTTGGAATTGGATAAAATGACTTCCGGCTGGAAAGCAACCGATTTAGTAATTATTGCAGCACGACCTTCTATGGGTAAAACTGCATTCGTTTTAAATCTGGCAAGAAATGCTGCGGTAGATTTTAATATGCCGGTGGCAATTTTCTCTTTGGAAATGGGTGCGGTACAATTAGCAAAACGTCTGATTTCTTTAGAGTGTGAGATTGATGCACAGAAAGTATCGAATGGCAAAATGAGCGATACAGAATATGCTATCTTGCGCGATAAGGTCGAAAAGCTATCCACTTCTCCTATTTATATAAATGATCAACCTGCAATTAATATTTACGAATTACGCGCGCAATGCCGACGTTTGCAAAACGCGCACGGCATTAAAATGGTCATTATAGATTATTTACAATTGATGAGTGGTGGTGGCGACAAAGGAATGAATCGTGAACAGGAAATTTCTTCTATTTCCCGTTCATTAAAAGGCCTTGCAAAAGAATTAAATATTCCTGTAATAGCATTATCTCAGTTAAACAGAAGTGTGGAAACGCGCGGTGGCGATAAGAAACCACAGCTTTCAGATTTACGTGAGTCTGGTTCCATTGAACAGGATGCAGATATGGTTATGTTCTTATATCGACCAGAATATTATAATTTAAATGAAGGACAAGATGGCGCTTCACTAAAAGGTGTATCTGAAATTATTATTGCAAAACATAGAAATGGTCCGACCGGCTCTGTAGAACTCAGATTTAATAAAAACTTTGGTCGTTTTTATGACGCAGGTGGCTTGGCTGAAGAGATGCAGGAGTTCTCTAATTACAAAACTTTACCATCTAAAGGTAATTTTATGAAAGATGAAGACGGAAAAAGCGCAGAAAATTTCGATATTTTCTAAAAAAAATTTCATTCTGTTTAACGTATCTGTTATTAAAAAAAAATCTACTCAACAAACGTTGAATTTTAATTTTTATTTGATTAAAATCAAAGCATAATTAGTTTAAACTACTTAACTTTGTCTTAACCTTATAGAAATATAGAAACATAAGAATCCCCTAAAGCCGCTAGAAATAGCGGTTTTTTTATTTTATAGACGGCAATTTAAGTAAATGGGTTGCATTTTGCTTTGCGTCATTAACGTAATTTTCTACATCATCTTTTAATGACTGAATGTTTGAAATACCGAATTTCTGGAGTAATTCATCTACTTTCATTTGAACAGTGCCATTCACATTATCCACTTGCTGACGCAAATCAACCAAAAAAGTATCTACAATTCGCTTGCCTTCATCTTCAGTAAAATGATTATTCTGAATTAAATCTTCCATTAATTCCTTGAATTTTTCGTTCGTAATGGAAGCAACGCCAATTGAGGTATAAACTAATTTTTGGATAAGATCTGTCATACGTATGCAAATGTAAAATAAAACCATTTAATTTATCAATTCAATTATACACTTTTGTAAAAAATAACATCTGCTTAAAAAAAGTCGGACAATATTTATGGAATTAGATTCGTTTTTGTCTCTCAATGGTTGAGAATTACATAGAATCATTAAAAAATTCTTTATTCCGCTAACAATTCGATAAATTTGACATCCTAAGAAAATTATGCTACCTCAAAAACGTTGGACATATTTAGAAGCTGATGAAAATGTGGTGAATGAATTGCAAAAGCAATTAAATATTCATCCAATCTTGTGTAAACTGTTGGTTTTGCGCAATATCAAAACATTTGAAGAAGCTAAAGACTTCTTCAGACCTAGCCTGGAAAAGCTGCACGATCCGTTTTTAATGCGCGATATGGAAAAAGCAATTTCCAGAATTGAAATGGCTATTGAAAAAGGTGAACACATTCTCATCTATGGTGATTATGATGTGGATGGCACCACTGCTGTTTCTGTGGTCTATTCATTTTTCAAAGATATTTATCAAAATATTGCCTACTATATTCCGGATAGATACACAGAAGGTTATGGCATTTCTTTTCAGTCAATTGATTTTGCTGCAGATAACAACATCAGTTTAATTATTGCTTTGGATTGCGGTATTAAAGCAAACGATAAAGTAGATTATGCAAACGAAAGAAATATAGATTTTATTATTTGCGATCACCATTTGCCTGGTGAAACATTGCCAAATGCAGTGGCAATTTTAGATCCGAAAAGAGAAGATTGCACGTATCCTTTTAATGAATTAAGCGGTTGTGGCATCGGCTTTAAACTCATTCAGGCATATGCCATCAAAAACACCATTGACATTGCAAAAGTTTACGCACATTTAGATTTAGTAGCCGTAAGTATTGCTTCAGATTTAGTGCCAATTACAGGCGAAAACAGAATTTTGGCAAAGTTTGGCGTTGACAAAGTAAACACCAATCCGCGTGCTGGTTTTAAAGCTTTAATGAGCGAATTAAAACTAACCAGAATCTTAGATATTACGGATTTGGTATTTATCATTGGACCACGCATAAATGCAGCAGGCAGAATTGCACATGGCTCAGAAGCAGTTACTTTATTAATTGAAGAAGATTACGAAAAAGCCATTGAGAAAACAAAAAAAGTACAGCAAAATAATACCGACAGAAAAACATTAGACAAAGACATTACCGAAGAAGCATTCGCAATGATTGACACCAACGATTTTTTAATAAATAAAAAAACAACGGTTTTATATCAGGAACACTGGCACAAAGGTGTCGTTGGAATTGTGGCTTCGCGAATGATAGAGAAATATCACAGACCAACTATTATTTTGGCTTCTTCTAACGGACAAGCTGTAGGTTCGGGTCGCTCGGTTCCTGGCTTCGATTTACACAGTGCTATTGATGCCTGCAGCGAACATTTAGTGCAGTTTGGTGGTCACAAATATGCAGCAGGTTTAACTATTGAATTAAATAAGATTGACGATTTCACGAATGCGTTTGATAAAGTCGTAAGTGAGCGAATTTTAGATGAACAATTAATTCCGCAAATTGAAATTGATGCAGAAATAGAACTGTCAGATATCAACGAGAAATTTTTTAATATTCTGGAACAAATGGGTCCTTTTGGTCCCGGAAATATGCGTCCGAATTTTGTGACGAAAGATGTTTATGATACCGGTTACAGTAAAGTGCTAAACGGCAATCATTTGAAATTAAATATTTTGAAAGACGGACAAGATCCACGTAACGGCGTTGGTTTTGGAATGGGAAATTACATGAAAATAGTTCAGGAAAAAGAATCGTTTGATATTTGTTATCAGTTATATGCCAATGTGTGGAACAACCAAACGAAGATTGAGTTTAAAATTAAAGATTT
>DAOORG010000080.1:0-10256 GCA_035389165.1 Chitinophagales bacterium | reverse complement strand
AAACACTGTTTTATGTTTGCGAAAATAAAAGTTGTGGTTTGCCAAGTGAAGATATAAATGAAATAATTATTACATTAGATATTAAATAAAAAGATGCTGAAAAAAGTTCAGCATAACATAAAGGAAAATGAAAATACTTATCACAGGCATCACCGGTTTAATTGGAAATCACTTAATGCAAGTATTACTAAAGCATGGTTATCACGACATACGTGGAAATTATTTTTCTAACAGAAATTTAGATGAATATACTTCAAAAAAAATAGAAATGATTCAGGCTGATGTTGTGGATGAAAAAGCAATTCAGCATATAACAAAAGATTGTGATGTAGTTATACACACTGCTGCTCGTGTAATAGACTTTGGCACTAAGAAACAATTTTACGAAGCACATTATGATGCTACACATTTTCTATTAAAAGATGCTAAAGCACACAACGTAAAACATTTTATTTACGTAAGTTCTGTTGGTGTTGCCAGTGGCATTGACAGAAATAAAATTATTCCTGATGAAACGACACCATTAGTAAAAACAGGTGTTTTCTACGATGATGCAAAAATTGACACGGAAACTTTAGTTAAAGATTTTTGCACTCAAAATAATATTATTTATACGATTATTCGTCCAGCTGCGGTAATCGGGAAAGATAGTGTTTGGGTTTTAGAACCATTAAAAAGAATGGATACGAAGTTAGGTTTAAAATTGATTGATGACGGCAAACATCCTGCGTGTTTGTTAGATGCTGAAAATTTAGCTAATGGCATTTTCTTATGTATGACAAAAGATATTGCACGTAATCAAACATACTTTTTTATGGATGACTGGAATATTTCGTGGAAAGAATATTTTACAGATTTAGCAGCTATGAAAGGCAAGAAAGTCGGAAGTTCTATGCCATTTTGGTTGGCTTATTTTATTGCAAGTGCCGCAGAATTTATATTTCCATTATTTGGAAAAAATCCGCCAATTGCAAAAAAATCCGCTAAAGCAACCGGCACCAACAGAACTATTTCTACACAAAAAGCCAGAAAAGAATTGGGTTGGACTTCTGTAATTACTTATAAAGAATCGATGAAACGTATTAAAGAGAGTTTATCTTAACCACAAAGAACACAAAGTTAATACACAAAATTCTCAGAGATACTAATCATTCAATTTCAAAATCATGTCTTGGATTTCTTTTGTGTTCCAATGAATGCCTTCTACTTTTGCTTCTACCACTTCTCCTTTTTTATTTAATAAATAGGTAGTTGGAAATCTTCTGATACCAATTTCTTTTAATGGCTTTTCTGATTGAAAAAATGCAAGTTTCGTTTTCGTGGATGCTTTTACTGTATTGATTTTTGACCAATCTTCATCTGACACTAAAAATATTTTTAATTTATCTTCACCACCAACTGCTTGCTGTAATGCTTCCAATTCCGGTTGTTCACGTCTGCAATCGCCGCACCACGATTGAAAAAAACTAACCATTACAACTGTATTTTCAGCATCCTGAATAGAAAACTTATTTCCATTTTCGTCTTTTAAAGTAGTTTTATGCATTGGCAATTCCGGCGCACGTTTACCACTGAAAACCACGAAATATAAAACGTTTGCAAAAACAACGATTAACAACAAAGGAACATATTTCTTATTCATACTGTGTGATTATAGTGGTTAAAAATAGCATTTAAAATTTTAAGTGCATTTAATTTATTATCATACTTAAATAACAACTCATTTTTCCGTTGTTGAATATCAGCATCTGTAAATGTTTGTTGCATTAATTTATCTATCAATACCGGAAACTCCAGTTCATCTTGAGGTATAAAACAAAGTTCTTCTAATCCGCTGCCGTGAATTGCCTGTTCATCAGACACCACGAATCTTGCTTTAAATAATGAATTAATCAACTTCAATTTAACACCAGAAGAATTTTTTGCCACTGCGAGACAAATATGTGCGTTTAAAATAAGCTCATCCATTTCTGCAGCTGAAGGATTCGGTATTAAATTTATAGTTGGTTTATTTTTTACAAATTCCACCAATGTTTTATCCGGATTTTTGCCTGCTATGACTATCTGGTGTTTGCATGTGCTGAGTTCATTCGCCAACAACTGAATTATAATTTGATAATTATCCAGCAACGACAAATTGCCATGATATAAAATATAGCTGCCATTTCCGGGCAAACAACGTACTGTTTCATTTTCATGAAAAACATACTCAAGACTAATCTTTTTATCGGGAAATTTTTCGCGGTAATAATCTGCATCCGTTTGAGATAAGCAAGATAAAAAATCTGCATGTTCTAATTTCTTATCATATGCTCTCAACTTTTTATATTCATAATAGAAAAACAACTTTTCTTTTAAAGCATATGCCGAATCAAATAAAACTCTGTAGTAAATCCATTCGATATTATGCAGCCTTACGAGTTTCTTTCTCTCTTTTAAATCAGGATGATCCAGAAAACCAGTTGTGTGTGTTCCATCAAATAAAATTGGAAAATTATTACTCAACAAATTATCAAGTAATTGTTGGTGCATTCTTGTTTTCACAATAAATGGAATTCCGGAAAAAAAATCTTTTAGCGTTCTTTTGCGTTCATAATAGAAAACCTGTTCGCAATACTTTTCTAACTCTTTTTGTTTGGTTCTACCACTATACACAAAACAATGCAAATAAATTTTAACACCAGCTGCATGCAATGATTTTATCTTATAAAACTCTTCAATAGCACCACCATAATCAGCTGGAAATGGCACATCGAAGCAGATAATATTTAAGAAATCAGATTTGAGATTTGAGATTTGAGAATGCATTCTTAATTATTAATCGTTAATTTTTCATAAATAGAAATAAGATTCTGTTCTTCATTTTCCCAGCATAATGCTTCGCGAGCTGCTACACAGTTTTGTTGCAGCTGCTGATACATATCCTTATCTGATACTAATTTTTTGATTGCAATGCAGATATTATCAATAGTCAATTCTTCTACTATGACACCAATATTATATTTCTTATTCAATTCAATATATTCCGGAAATCCAATCATTACCTGCGGAATACCTGCCTGTATATAATCGAAAGTTTTATTGCCTAAGGAATAGTAATAACTCAATCCACGATTTTCCAACAGGTTAATTCCAATGTATGCTTGTTGTGTTAGTTGCTTTAATTCATCAGGTGTTTTTTTGCCGAGTAACCTTACTTTATTTTCCAGTTTTAATTCTTTAATACTATTTTTTACATGTTCCGTTTCATCGCCATCACCAACAATATGAAATTCTGCATTTTCAATTTTCAACATTGCTAACAACATTTCATTTAAACCGCGTCCGATATTTACCGCACCTTGATACAATAAGATTTGAGATTTGAGATTTGAGATTTGAGAATTATTTTTAATTGGTAAATTTCTTACAAGCTTGCAATCAACATGGTATTTCTTTTTAAAAATGTGTGCTATGGAATTAGTAACTGTATATAGTGCATCCACTCTTGGAACCAATAATTTTTCTATAAAATACCAAACAGACTGTTTGAATGGTTTGCCAATTAATTCGGGTGATTCCGGAAAATATTCATGTGCATCGCACACTACTTTTTTGCGTTTTAATTTAGCGGCTAGAACTGCAGCAGGCAAGGTATCTAAATCGCAACCACAGACAATATCAAATTTGTTCAACAATAAAAAAAAGAACAGTCTGATGTTAAATTCAGCATAAAATAAAAAGCCCTTATTGAAAAAACAAGTTAATCTTGTTTGGTCAAAAACTTGTTTGGAAACGGGTCTTGAGTTCTCTACATTTCTTCCAACTAATTCTACCGAAAAATCACGCAATTGCAAAGTCGAACAAATGCGCTGCATTCGCTGATCGTATACCAAATCATTGGTTACAGTAAATATAATTCGCTTAGACACTTCTCAATTCATTTTTATCATTGGTTATCAGTTTTTTTTCGTCCAGTAAAAACCGAATAACATCTTTATATAATTGCTTTGCAAAATGCGCATTTTCCGGCAATATATCGTCTAGCTTCACCCAGTTATCTTTCGATTTTTGCAAAATATAACTTTTGGCATTTTTGAAATCCTCATTCAATTCCAATTTCTTTTTATTTTCCAGGCAAACATCACATCTTTTGCATGCTGCAGCATCAGTTTCACCAAAATAACTACTGATAACAATTTGTCGACAAATAGTATTTTGTTCTATAAAATTTATCATCGCCTGCAACTGCTCGTTTAACGTTTTTTTTCGTTGATTGATGTGTTTTGTATTTATGTATAAATTGGTTTCGTGCATACGTTCTGTCAGCAATGTTAATGTTGGTTTATCATTAGAAGGCACATAAATTAAAATCTTGTTTTTATGTAGTAATTTTAATTGATTTACCACTTCAGCTTCCGATATTTTTAATTGTCTGGCTAATTGCATTTCACTGATTTTGGTGTAATGATCCATAATGCCGCCATACGTGCGCAACAAAGATTTTATCAATAATGCATGGTTGGAATTTGCCACTTCATACTTGTATAATTCCAATTTATCCACTTTAAACACAGCGCGAGATGGCAATACAATTCCTTCACTTAGTTGAATATAATTTTCCTGTTCCAGTATTTTTAAACTGTTATAAACGGCAGCAGCATCCAGATTAAACTGTCTGGAAAAATACATAATATCAAAATTATGTGTTTGCATTTTTCCACTTTCAACGGCAATACTTAAGTGATTACACACTGCATTGTAGACATTCTTAATCAGATCAACAGGTGGAAATTTTTGATCAATTCTTTCCTGTAATTTATCTATATCCGGTTGATTAAATAACAAAGCAGCATACGATAATTTTCCGTCGCGGCCAGCCCTTCCTGCTTCCTGATAATAAGCTTCTAAACTTTCCGGAACATCCATGTGAATTACAAATCGAACATCCGATTTGTCTATTCCCATTCCAAATGCATTGGTACAAACAATCACCTGTGTCTTATTTTTCACCCAATTATCCTGCTTTACACTTCGTTCATTCAGCTTCAATCCTGCATGATAAAAATCTGCTGATACAGCATGTTGCTGCAAATATTCAGCAATGTCTTTTGTTTTATTACGGTTGCGAACATAAACGATTCCGCTTCCTTTCAACTTATTAATTATCTCAATTAATTTTGGATATTTTGCTTCTTCTCGTCTGACCACAAAACTTAAGTTTTCGCGGATAAATGATTTTTTAAAAACAGCATATTTTTTTAGTGCTAACTTTTCAATAATATCTTTTTGGACAACAGGTGTGGCAGATGCTGTTAGCGCAAGTAGAGGAACATCAGGATGATATTTTCTAATAGCTGCTATTTCGAGGTATGGCGGACGAAAATCATAACCCCACTGAGATACACAATGCGCTTCATCCACAGCAATGAGATTCACCTTCATCCTTTTAAAGCGTTCTATAAATAGTTCTGTTTTCAGCCGTTCAGGTGAAACATACAAAAACTTATAATAGCCAAACTGACAATTATCCAGAATTACATCAATTTCATGATAGGATAAACCGGAAAAAATAGCCGCTGCTTTTATGTTTTTATTTTTAAGTTGAAATACCTGATCTTTCATTAATGCAATTAACGGTGAAACCACTATACAAATTCCGTCCTGCATTAATCCCGGAACCTGAAAACAAACAGACTTGCCGCCTCCAGTCGGTAACAAGGCAAGCGTATCTTTTCCATCCAGCACAGCCTGAATAATCTCCTCT
This sequence comes from Chitinophagales bacterium, assembly GCA_035389165.1. Classification (GTDB taxonomy): domain Bacteria; phylum Bacteroidota; class Bacteroidia; order Chitinophagales; family JADIYW01; genus JADJSS01. The sequence goes on along the minus strand of DAOORG010000080.1, from coordinate 4,510 downwards.
TGCGGCGTTCTGAATTCATTGAATCCAAAATATTCTTTTAATATATGACCAGGTGTTATCACTCTAACTCAAAAATACGACATGAAAAGAGTAAAATAAGTATTTCCAATGATATTTATCAGGAGTGATTTAAAAAGGAATTTGTATTTTGGTTTATAATTTGAAAGTATGCAAATAGAAGCAAGTGAATTAATCCTGAATCCGGATGGCAGTATTTATCATTTAAACCTGTTACCTGAAGATATTGCAGACACTATTTTTCTGGTCGGTGACCCGGATCGTGTGGAAGAAGTATCCCGCTATTTTGACAGGATTGAAATAAAAAAACAGAAACGCGAATTTGTCACACATACCGGATTTGTAGGCAATAAACGACTGACCTGTTTATCAACCGGTATTGGCACGGATAACATCGATATTGTACTTACCGAGTTAGACGCACTGGTGAATATGGACTTAAAGACACGCACTGCTAAAACCGAATTAACCGGTTTAAATCTCATCAGGATAGGCACCTGTGGTTCATTACAACATGACATTCCGGTTGATAGTTTTTTAGCCAGTGAATACGGTGTTGGCTTAGATGGTCTTTTAGGTTTTTATAATTTCGAGGTTTCTGTAGAAGACAAACAATTTCTGCAACCAATTATTCCAATTGTAAGTAATTTGGGTGTGCATCCTGTTATTGTAAAAGGATCAGATACTTTATTAAACACGGTAGCTAAAGACATTCGAAAAGGTGTTACGCTTACTAATTGTGGATTCTACGGACCTCAAGGCAGAACCGTTCGTATTGCTCCCAAAGATAAAAGATATATAGATGAACTTTCAGCCATTACTTTGCCTGGAAACCGAAAATTAACCAACATGGAAATGGAAACATCTGCTATTTATGGAATGAGCAAACTTTTAGGTCATAATGCCTTATCCTTAAATGCCATTTTAGCCAACAGAGTAGACGGTACGTTCAGTAAAGATCCACATGGAGCAACTGATAAGCTTATAAGATTTGTGCTGGAAACTATCTGAATATAAAAACGCTGAACTTTGTATTCATTTCATTAATCAACTTTGTGTCAATTTATTATAGGACTATTCAAAATAAGAAAAAATAAGAAGGCTCAACATTCGTTGAGCCTTCTTTTATAATTCACTAAGATCCTTCGCTTCGCTCAGGATGACAAAGCGGTAATCAATGAAATTGTTCTGCTTCAGTAGAACCTGCCAATGCAGTTGTAGAAGATAAACCTTGCTGACAAACTTGTTGGATTGCATCAAAGTAACCAGTACCAACAAATGATTGGTGTTTGATAGCCTGGAATCCTGAAGATTCTAATGCAAATTCTCTTTGTTGTAACTCAGAGTAACCTGCCATTCCTCTTTCCATGTAAGCTTTGCTCAATTCGAACATTACTGTATTATTTGCATGGAAACCAGCTAATGTAATAAACTGGAATTTATAACCCATTGCCGCTAAATCTTCACGGAACGTAGTCATTGCTTTTACATCCATGTATTTTGCCCAGTTGAATGATGGTGAACAGTTGTAAGCCAACATTTTTCCAGGATATTTTGCATGAATACCTTGTGCAAATTCTCTAGCCATTCCTAAATCCGGATTTCCTGTTTCCATCCAGATTAAGTCAGCATATGGTGCATATGATAAACCTCTGTCGATACCTTGCTCTAAACCATTTTTAACATAGTAAAAACCTTCCGGTGCACGTTTACCTTCGATGATAAATTTAGTATCACGTGGATCGATATCAGAAGTAATTAAGTTTGCAGCTTCAGCATCTGTACGAGCAATTACCAATGTTGAAGTTCCGCAAACGTCTGCTGCCAAACGAGCCGCAGATAATTTATTGATGGCTTCTTGCGTTGGTACCAATACTTTACCACCTAAGTGACCGCATTTTTTAGCAGAAGCTAACTGATCTTCCCAGTGAACACCTGCAGCACCTGCTTCAATCATTTGTTTCATTAATTCATAAGCGTTCAGGTTACCACCAAAACCAGCTTCAGCATCGGCAACGATAGGAACCATCCAGTCGCGCGTAGGCTCGCCATCCATATATTCGATTTGGTCACGACGCATCAAAGAGTTATTGATACGTTTCACCACCATAGGAACAGAATTCGCAGGATATAAAGATTGATCCGGATACATTTCTGCTGATAAGTTTGCATCAGCAGCCACTTGCCATCCTGAAAGATAAATTGCTTTCATACCAGCCGTCACTTCCTGAATAGCCTGGTTACCATTAAAAGCACCTAAACCAGCCACCCAGTCATCTGTGTGTAATTTTTTCCATAATTTTTCAGCACCATTTTTTGCCAAAGTGTATTCAATTTGAACAGAACCGCTGATGTTAATTACTTCTTCAGCTGTGTAATCTCTTTTAACGTCTTTCCAACGTGGATTAGTTGCCCAATCTTTTTTTAGAGCTTCCGCTCTTTCTTGTTTTGTTGCCATTTTTATTAAGTTATTGAATTTATAAATAAAAAGTTTTGTGAATAATAGTATTTATTGTTTTTCTTCAAAAATTAATTTCCCTTTTTTATCCGTTATTTTAATTCCGTCTTTGTTGTTGTACATCAACTCATCATTGCTGTATGTTCTGCCATTTGCAGTTGGCATATCCGATATTTTTTCTTTTGACGTTAATACCACTTGCTTTCCGTTTAGTTCAAAAGAAACTGTGGATGCATTGTTATCATATGTAAAAGAAACTATTTTTCCATCTTTTCCTTCTACTTCATCCGTAGCCGTTGCCGCTAGTTTGCCTGCAGGTGCAACTGGTATAATTTCCGATGTTGAAGTGTCAGTACTTGCCGATACACTATCAATAATAACTTCAGCAGATGAAGCAGCGTCTTCTGCTTTTTGTTTACAGGCTGTAAACAAAAAAACGATGATTGCTATGGTTACTATTTTATTCATATCTAGATTAAATACCAATTAACTATTGACCAATCACTAATGACTAATTCTAGTCTATATAATTATAAGCTTCTAAGGTTAAAAATTCTTCCAAAGTATCTTGTAAGCTCATTTTGGTAAATAATTCTGTAGCTAAATCAAATTTAGAAGTAGCATACTTATCTCCTAACGTTGCTTTGTAAGCTGCTTTTTGTTCATCTATTAATTGTTGTACTAATTCTGCAGTTACTTTTGTACCATCATCTAATTTTGCATCTTCATGGTGAACCCATTGCCAAACTTGTGTACGAGAAATTTCAGCCGTTGCAGCATCTTCCATCAGATTATGAATCGGCACGCAACCATTACCACGCAACCAAGCTTCTAAATACTGGATTCCAACATCGATATTGTTTTTTAAACCTGATAAAGTAATCGTTCCAGCTGGAACTGCTAATAAATCAGCAGCGGTAACACTTACGTCTTCACGTTTCACATGAATTTGGTTCGGTGTTGGCATGTATTTATTAAATTCATCCATCGCAATTTGCACCAAACCAGGATGCGCTACCCAAGTTCCGTCGTGTCCGGCTTTCGCTTCACGTTCTTTATCGGCACGCACTTTATTTAAAGCAATTTCATTTGCTTCCGGATTGTCTTTAATTGGAATTTGTGCAGCCATTCCACCCATTGCAAACGCACCACGTTTATGGCAAGTTTGAATCACCAACTCTGAGTATGATTTTAAGAAATGCGTCGTCATGGTAACCTGCATTCTGTCAGGCACTAAAAACTGTTTGTTTTTCACTGTTCTCTTGATAAACGAGAAAATATAATCCCAGCGACCGCAGTTGAGGCCTGCTGAATGTTCTTTCAATTCAAATAAGATTTCGTGTAATTCAAAAGTAGCAACTATGGTTTCTATTAATACAGTTGCTTTGACAGAACCTTGCGGTATCCCTAATTCATTTTGTGCATCTACAAAAATATCGTTCCACAAACGCGCTTCTAAGTGTGATTCCATTTTTGGTAAATAGAAGTAAACACCGCTGCCGCTTGCTACTCTTTGTTTGGCATTATGGAAAAAATATAAAGCAAAATCCCAGATTGAACCGCTTGCTACTTCTCCGTCTACCAATACATGTTTCTCTAATAAGTGCCAGCCACGTGGACGCACAAATAATGCTGCAATCTGATCATTTAGTTTATAAGATTTGCCATTCGATTCCAAAGAAATCGTTTTATTGTTCGCATCTTTTAAATTGATTTGTCCGGAAATATTATTTTCCCAGGTTGGAGCGTTTGAATCTTCAAAATCTGCCATGAACACCTTTGCACCTGAATTGAGTGCATTAATAATCATTTTTCGGTCAACCGGTCCGGTAATTTCCACTCTTCTATCCTGAATATCAGCAGGACAAGGTGCCACGGTCCAGTCAGATTCTCTGATGGATTTCGTTTCCGGTAAAAAGTCCGGTAATTCTCCTGCGTCCAGTCTAACCTGTCTTTCCACGCGTTTTTGGAGCAATTCTTTTCTGCGTTCGTTGTGTTTACGCTGTAATTTGGCAAAAAACGCCAAAGCTTCAG
>DAOORG010000079.1:0-10316 GCA_035389165.1 Chitinophagales bacterium | reverse complement strand
TAATTAATATCCTTAATATTCTGAATAATATTGAGGTAGTTTTCATAACGTGTAGCAGCAATTTTGGTGTTTTCTACCGCTTCTTTCACCGCGCAATTCGGTTCGTTCTGGTGCAGGCAATTGTTGAACTGACAGCCTTCCGCAAATTGTTTGATATCTTTAAAATAGCCGGACACTTCTTCCGGTTCTACCTGCAGCAACATAAATTCTTTGATGCCTGGCGTGTCAATGATAAAAGAATTTTCCATAATCTGAAGCATAGTAGCAAAAGTGGTGGTGTGTTTGCCTTTGCCCCATTTTTCTGAGATGGTGCCGGTTTTTAAATTCAACTCTTTATTAATGGCATTTAATAAAGTTGATTTTCCAACACCGGAATGACCGGCAACTAAGGTGGTTTTATTTGCTAAGGTGGATTTTATTGTATCGACACCTTCATTTGTAATCGTGGAGCTGCAAATCACTTCGTATCCTAAATGATTGTACACAATTTGCATGTATTCCAGCAACTCTTTGTCTTTCTCGCGAATCAAATCGATTTTATTGATAACAATTTTTACAGGTATATGAAACGATTCTGCTGCTGCAATGAAACGATCAATAAAACCTAAGGATGTCCGCGGTTGTGCAATGGTGACTACCAACAACGCCAAATCAATATTGGATGCGATGATGTGTCGCTGATGTTTATTTCTTGGCGACTGACGTATGATGTAATTATGGCGCGGATGAATTTCGTTGATGATATATTCACCGCCATCTGTTGTTTCCAGTGTTACAAAATCACCTACGGCAATCGGATTGGTGGTATCCAATTCCTGTAGTTTGAATTTGCCTTTCAGGCGTGCGGTAATGATTTTACCATCCGCTAACACCTGATACCATGAACCTGTTGTTTGTATAATTCTTCCTTTCAATTTGTATGATTTTGTAGATACGCACAGCTGTGCGTATCTACTTTTTAATAGATTTTATTTTGTTTAAAAACTCTACATCATTTTCAATGGCAGTGCCAATGACAACAATATCTGCACCAGCTTTGAATGCGGTTTCTATTTGCGCAGCACTTCTAATGCCACCGCCAACAATGAGTGGAATTTTAATCATTTTTCTTACTGCTTTTATCGTTTCCTGCGAAACGGCATTCTGCGCGCCACTACCTGCTTCCAGATAAATAAATTGAAGTCCAAGTTGTTCACCAGCTAAGGCAGTACAGGCAGCAATTTCAGGTTTATGTGCCGGAATTGGTTGCGTATTGGAAATGTACGAAACGGTAGTTGGCGTGCCGCTGTCTATCAGCATATAACCGGTTGGTATAATATGCAGTTTGCTTTGTTTTAATAAAGGTGCTGCTTGCACATGATTTCCAATCAGTAAGTCGGCATTTCTTCCGGAAATTAAACTCAGCAATAAAATACCATCTGCTTTATTGCTTATTTGAGAAGGATTTCCCGGAAATAGATACACTTTTTTCTTCGTGTGTTTTTTTAGAGTTAAAATAGTTTCTTCCAGGTTGTTTTTAAGCAATAAGCTTCCTCCAACTAAAAAGAAATCGACGCCTGCTTTATTGGCTGCTTCAATTGTTTTTTGAAGTTGATTTGAATCGGTTTTATCCGGGTCAATTAATACGGCAATCTGTTTTTTGTCGGAAACTATTTTCATTTATTTATGTTGTTGAATTTGAAAACGGTATTGTGTTTGCAAATATTATTGGTGAATGTAATTGTCTTTGATAAATCCATCTTGTGTAAAGATAGAGAATACTCGTTATTTTTTATTCATTGAACATATAACGTTTATCTAATAACTTATAAATTTTCATTCTGTACATTTGCAAAAAAGAAATCGGTGAATAATAAATTATTTTTAGGCATTGCATATGAGATACTTTGGTTTGCCCTTGCAGCCATTGCTTCTTATTTACTGATTGTTCCGGCAAAACATGCCATAAGTGATCAGTTTGCCATTTATTTGATGTGGTCGTTGTTTTTGGTATTTACGTATTTTCGTTTTACAGCTTTTATGATGCACTCTGTTTTGCTTGAAAGTATTTGGGTGAAAGTGTTGTTGTTCATTTTAAATGTGCCACTCTTTTTTTTCGTACTGAATCAGTATTATACATTTGGAAGAGTGTATGATGAATACAATTTTACGGCACCGGCTACCGTGCTGCAACATATAAAATCAGGGACAGAACTGGATGATTTAATGTACATAAAGAAGCTGGTTACTTTTTCAGGAGTTGCTGCCATGGTGCTCATTGTTTTGCTGGAAGCCAGAATAGTTAAAGCAATTTTTAAGCTTAGACAACTGGATAAATTACTGTATAAAAAGTAGCGTTGCTTAATAAGCAATTAAATCTACGTGTTTGGAATTTTTACGAATGTAATTCTGAATAATTTTTTTCAGTTCAATGGACTCATTCGGTAATTGTATCGTATTTTTTAATTCTTCAGGATGGTTGATATAAGCAGGTTCAAAAAATCCGTATCCTTTGTATTCACCATTTTCTATTTGTATAGCAGAACGTTCTGTGCCGCCACGACCAACATCAATTATAAAGAAATTATCGTGCGGATACACAAATTTTGATAACACTTCCTGTAGGCGTCTGTTGTAATGAAATGCATTGTCAATCTTCTTAAAGGTTGGCTCCAGCCTGAAGTTAGTCAGGATGGAATGCATCATTTTTTCTGCTTTGAATTTAGAGGAGAATTTTAAGAGTGGATTGTTGTCTTCATCCAGCATCTTAACCATCAGCCTTTGAAATCCGTTTTGATCTGTTTCTGAAAATAAACCATATTTATAAAAAGCACTGGCAACCGGTCGATTATATCGAGGTGCCATTTTTTTAATTTCTGTTGTTTCCAGTAAAGATGCAATTAATTCATTTCCTGTTAATTCAAAACTGATATCACAGGTTTCGGCATACAGTTGCTGTTTGTGTTTTTCCACCGGTTTTTTAGAGAAAAAGGTAAAGATATGCTCTCTGATATTTTTTGTTTTATCGAGATAAATCACAGCACCATTTTCATCATGTAAATAAAAAACACCTACTTCTTCAGGAAGAATTTCAACTATCTTCGGGTTTAGTTTTTCCGGCAAATGTATTTTGTTAATATCATCGTCCAGATATTCTTTAATGAGATTTTTGGTGTCGTGTTCGATGAGTTTTTCCAGCAAAAGTGCTGTTGCAGCTGCATCACCAAAGGCACGATGTCGGTTGTCTACGTTAATGCCTAAATCTCTGCAAATATTTCCTAAGCTATGTGATTTGTATTGAGGAAACACTTTTCTGCTGAGTTGTACCGTGCAGATATTCTTTTTGGTAAAAGGTATATTGATTCTTCTGAATTCGCTTTTAATAAAATTATAATCAAATCTTGCATTGTGTGCAACCACCACTTTTCCTTCTAATAATTCAAGAATGGTATCTGCTACTTCCACAAATTTGGGTGCGTTTTTAACCATTGCATTGGTAATGCCGGTAAACGTAGAAATAAATGCACTGATTTCTTTTTCAGGATTAATTAAGGTTGTATACTCGCCGATTTTATGTTTGCCATCGTGCAAAACAATGCCAATCTCGATAATTCGTTCCGAGTTTGGATTGCCGCCCGTGGTTTCTAAATCTATTACTGCAAACATTTATCTTAAGTCTAATTCCGTATTATCTCCAATATTCAAACTCTGACTGCTTCCCCAAATGAAAGAGTCGCTGCCAATTAGAGAATTAAATAAAACAACATCATTCAGTTTGGTATAGTTCCCTATTATAGAGTCTCTGATGATCGAATCATTTAAATTCGCAAAATCACCTATCGTTACATTGGGACCAATAATAGAGTTTTTAATCACGGTATTTTTACCAATATGAATAGGTTCTATTACGATGCAATTATGCAAATTCTTTTTGTAAGATGCAACTTTTTTACGTTTGTTAAGTAGCAATGCATTCGTTTTCAACAGGATTTCCTTTTGACCACAATCATACCAATTGTCTACTTTAAAGCCTTCTACTTTCACGCCACGTCGTATCATTTCCTGCAAACCATCCGTTAAATAAAACTCATTATTGCTGCGAATATTGTTTTTTATGTTATGGTCAATCGACTTTATCAAAATATCAAATTCCTTGATTTTATACAAACCAACCAATGCCATGTTTGACTTTGGAATAGTTGGTTTTTCAACTACATGAATAATGTTTCCTTCAGCATCAAATTCAGCAACACCAAATTTCCTTGGGTCTGTTACTTTTTTTACGCCTAATGCTGAAGTTTTTAATCCGATAAATTTTTTCCAGTCTACATCTATAATAGTATCACCTAAAACAATCATTACTTCACTTTTCTTTGGAATCACATTTTTCGTCAGCCAGATAGCATGTCCTAATCCTTCGCGGGTTTCCTGTGTAACGTATTTTTTTTTGATATTCGGATAGGTATGCTCTACATATTCCTTGATTTTTTCACCCAGATAGCCAATTATAAAAACAAATTCCTGAATACCATTTTCCAGCAACTGATCAATAATAAATCCCAAAATAGGTTTACCGGCTACAGGAATCAAAGATTTTGGTTGCGTATAAGTGTGTGGTCGTAAATTTGTGCCGGCACCAGCTACCGGAATAATCGCTATCATATGTTAAAGATAAAAGTTATTAGATAAAAGTTATAAGTCTTACTTAAAATATTAACACTAAAAAGCGTCGTTTATATAATAATAATATAAAATCTGTATACGCATCACGAACTACTCATTACAAATTGTTATTTTAGCGACATGGAACGCGACAAAAAAATATTTTCACTGATTAACGATGAGTTACACAGACAAACAGTTGGAATTGAGCTAATTGCATCAGAAAACTTTACTTCTAAACAGGTAATGGAAGCAATGGGCACTTGTTTAACCAATAAATATGCAGAAGGTTATCCCGGAAAGCGATATTATGGTGGTTGTGAAATAGTTGACCAGATTGAGCAAATTGCGATTGATAGATTATGCGCATTATTTGGTGCTGAATATGCCAATGTACAGCCACATTCCGGTGCACAGGCAAATGCAGCAGTTTTTTTAGCTTGCCTAAAACCTGGTGATTCTATTCTTGGGTTTAATTTATCGCATGGTGGACATTTATCTCATGGTTCACCGGTTAATTTCTCAGGAAAACACTTTGTTCCGCATTTCTATGGTGTAGAACAGGAAACAGGCTTAGTGGATATGGACAAAGTGGAACAGATTGCTTTAGCAACAAAACCTAAATTAATTGTATGCGGTGCATCTGCATATGCACGCGATTGGGATTATAAGCGTTTCCGTGAGATTGCCGATAAGGTAGGTGCGTTATTATTAGCAGATATTGCACATCCTGCTGGTCTGATAGCGAAGAAAAAGCTGAATGATCCGATGCCGCATTGCCATATTGTTACTTCTACTACACATAAGACATTACGAGGACCGCGTGGTGGAATTATTATGATGGGAAAGGATTTTGAAAATCCATTTGGTGAGAAAACACCAAAAGGAGAACTGAAAATGATGTCTGCTGTTTTGAACTCTGGTGTATTTCCTGGAATGCAAGGTGGACCGCTCGAACACGTAATTGCAGCAAAAGCAGTGGCATTTGGAGAGGCCTTGACGGATGATTTTGGCAAATATGCTGATCAGGTGATGTTGAATGCACGAATAATGGCCAATGAATTTACTAAAAGAGGCTATAATTTAGTCTCTGGCGGAACAGATAACCATTTGATGCTTATTGACTTAAGAAATAAAAATATTTCAGGCAAAGAGGCAGATGCTGCTTTAGGAAAAGCCGAAATTACAGTAAATAAAAATATGGTACCTTTTGATGATAAGTCTCCTTTTATTACATCAGGTATCAGAATTGGAACAGCAGCTATAACTACACGCGGATTGAAAGAACAAGATTGTATTCAGGTAGTAGAGTGGATAGATGCTATTTTAATGGAGTCATCGAATATTGCACTTATTGAAGAAATAAAGGGTAATGTGAATGAATTTATGCAACAATTCCCTCTTTATTAAAGAGTTGTCATAACGTATTGCTTGCTAATTTGTTTTAGCTAATATTATCGGAAAGTTAAAAATTGCACTTTTTTTGATAAAAATCAACTTAATTGTGCACGAATGTTGATTATTTACTTTTTTTTGTTAACTTTGACCTGTTATTAGTTAAAAAATGATATTTATCAACTAAAAGATTTTTTAAATATCACTACTACGGCTTAATAACATTAAACAGCTAAAGGTAACTCAGCCTGAATGTTTAGAATCTTAAGAGCCCTACAGAACATTTGAATTATTGTATTACTATATTATTTAAAGTAAAATTTTTACTATTAGAAATGATTTGATATAATTTTTAAAATAAATAAAATAACGAGATAAGAGACACCCCCCACTGGTCTTGATTCGTTAAAGAATCCTTAAAATATTACTTTTTTAAGGTCGGCAAAACAACCTACTAATTGGTTGAGATGTACGGCTATTGAATTCATATTTGAATTTTGAACTATAACTATCGAAAATTATGAAGAACTTTTTCACGCTAAATGCAACTACAAAAAAGAATAGGTTTACAATTAATACGTCAATTATGAGTATGGGTTTATATACAAAACAAGGCTTACAAAATTTGAGTAAATTTCTAATGCCATCAATCATTTCGTTTTTATTCTTTGTTCCAACTGCTATCAATGCACAGTCATTAAAACAGTTGAAAGATGACGAAATAGAAGCATCAGTGAAACAAATGCTGAACAAGTATGACAAGCAGATATACTTCTCAGAAAATAATGGACAATGGCCGGAACATGTTGTGTATAAAGCTGACTTCAAATATGGTCAAGCTATTGCAACAAGAAGAGGTATGTTGGTGGGTACATTTGACCCAACCACTATTGATGCGATAAGAGAAGAAGGTGATGATGAAGAAGAAGCAATTCATAATGGAACTGCCTTAGACGGAAACGGTTTAAGAAAATCCAACAAGGATGTAAAAGGACACGGCTGGTTGATGAATTTCTTAAACGCTTCACCATCCATGAAGATTGAAAGCAGAGATCCACACAAAGAAAAATATAATTATTTTTTAGGTAACAATAGTTCTTCGTTTTCAGGAAATAACAATAACTATCAGGAAATCTGGTATAAAAATGTTTACGATAATGTTGATGTTCGCTATTATCCATCTGAAGAAGGTTCTTTGGAATATGATATAGTTTGTAAACCTGGATTTGATAAAAATAAAATCGCAATACAATTCGATGGTATCGACCAAATGGAGGTAAACGATAAAGGAATTTTATCACTTAAAACTAGTGTTGGTGAAGTAACATTCCCGGAACCAATTGTATATCAGACTGTCAACGGAAAAAGAGTGTATGTTGAAGCAGATTACGCTGTTACAAAAAACAATGTTTTAAGTTTTAAACTTGGAAAATATGACGAAGCATTACCATTAATCATTGACCCGATTGCATTGCGTTGGGCTACTTGGATTACCAATAATTCAGATGGTGAGGATCATGGTCATGGAATTTGGGTTGACCAAACTGACGGTTCTATTTATGTGTTGGCTCGTATAATTGGAAGTGGTTTGATTACTCAAAATGCATTCCAAAATACCAGTGCCGGAAGTTTAGATATCGTACTTGGAAAATATACAGAACCAGCAGTTGTTGGTGGTGCTGGCGTTCGTGTTTGGCAAACTTATTTAGGTGGTAGTGGTGATGATAATCCATACGCATTAGAACAAGGTCCTGACGGTAACATATATGTAACTGGTTACACATCTAGTTCTAATTTTCCATTACTTGGCGGTTCTGCTTTTAGTGGAACAAGTTTAGATGGAAGAAGTCAAACAACAAACAATATATTTCTTACAAAAATTAATAAACAAGGGAACTCTATAAAAAGTGCAGTTATCGGTGGAAACGGTACAGAACAATCCTTTGATTTACGATTTGATCCATCTGGTGATATCGTAATTGGTGGTTATACGAATAGTACAAATTTAGCGACCAGATATTCTGGTTCAGGTGCATCAAACACAAATAATGGTGGTTCTGATGTTTTGTTATTTAAAATTAACAGCGATTTGAATACTATCCGTTGGATGAGAAACTACGGTGGCTCCGGCAATGACCAGATAAATATCATGAACGTAAAAACTTCAACTGGTGATATATATATTGGAGGTACAACTAGTTCAACTAATTTCCCAACCTTAAGCGCACGTCAAACAACCAGAGGTGGAAATCAGAGCGGATTCTTACAAAGAATTAATACTTCAGGTACCACACAATGGAGTTCCTATTTTAGTTCTGCAACAAATGCAGCAGCTTCTATATTATGTATGGAATTCAACAGAACGCAGGACACTTTGTATTTTGGCGGTTTAACAACAGGCTTAAATTCAGCAAATATTTCTGCGTCTGGAGTATTTGATAATACACATAATGGTGCGAATGACTTCTTCATTGCTAAAATGGGAATAGATCAGGGTTTCAAAGCAGGTACTTATTTAGGTGGTACTGCTGGTGAAGACAATATGATGGGTTTAAATACAGATGAAAATAACGATGTCTATATTTTTGGATACACACCAAGTACAAATTTTCCGGTAACTTCTGATGCTTTGCAATCAACTAATTTTGGTGGTCAGTCACGAGGTTCTGATAAAACTTTCACCAAATTAAAATCAGATTTAAGTTCAGTTCTTTACAGTACTTATTATGGTGGAACAAGAGATGATTATGATCCGGTTGGTGAACGTGGAATTAAATTTTCTAATTGTAGAATTTATACGGTTATAACTTCTACATCGAATAATATTCCATTGACTCAAGGTGCTGTAACGGCATCAAGACCTAACACAAATACCTATGAGCCAGGATTAGTGGTTTGGGCGAATCCACCAGATTTTGTAAACAACTCAATTACACCAAATCAGACAGTTTGTCCTGGTACTACACCTGGAAATATATCAGGATCTTTGCCATCTTATCTATTACCAACTATAGTTAGAAATGGTGTAACATCTACATATCCTTCTTTAGGCGGAGCAAATACTTACCAATGGCAAACAAGTATTGATAGCACAAACTGGACTAATATTCCGGGAGCAACTGGCCAAAATTTATTGGGTTCACAAGTTGGACCTTTAGATCAAAAAACATTTATAAGACGTATCATCGGCGGTGATGCGTGTGTAATAGAGCAAGGTTTAGTAGTCTTTATAAATGTACTAAGTGTCACTGGTGTTCAAACGAACACGTCTTGTGTTGGTTCAAAAGATGGCACCATTAATATCACACCTAAAAATGGTGTACCAGGGTATACTTACCTGTGGAGTGATGGTGCAGTTACTCAAAATAGAACTGGATTAGGTGAAGGAACATATACTGTAACTATTACTGATGCTGTTGGATGTAAAGTCACAAAATCATTTACAATAATTGCAATAAATCCTAAACCAAACGCAACAGCAAGCGCAGCGCCTGCTGTTATTTGTCAGGGTAATAGTACAACATTAAGTTTTACAAGCGATATTACTGTTAGCGTATTAGGTTGGTATAGTAATTGTTTAGCAACAAGTTCAATATTAACTACAAATGCAACTTTAACGGTTAGTCCAGTAACTACAACAACTTATAGTGTTGTAGTTCAAACAGCAGCAGGTTGTAAAGATACAGCTTGTGTTACTGTAACTGTTAATACGAAACCAGATGTTATAGCAACTTCAACATTCCCAAGTGTATGTCGAACTCAAAGTTCTACTTTAGGTTTTTCACCTGCCACAGGAATTACAAGTGTAAACTGGTATTTAGATGACGCAGCTGCAGGCTGTAATCCAACTGGCGGAAGCATAGGAACGAATAATACATTATTAGTAACACCAACTGTAACTACAGCATATAGCGTAGTGGTACAAACAGCACAAGGTTGTAAAGATACAGCGTGTGTTACATTAACAATTTTAGATTGTGCACCTGAAGCTATAAGAGATCTTGCGACAACAAATGAAGATACACCGGTAACAATTCCTGTATTAGGAAATGATACTTTTGGTGGAAATGGTTCAAGCACAGGTACAATCATAATTACAGATAATTCAAATCACGGTACAGCAACAGTTAATAATGGAGGCACACCAAACGATCCTACTGACGATCAGATTACTTATGTGCCAAATTCTAACTATAATGGAAACGATACTTTAATTTATCAAATTTGTGATTCCGATAATGATTGTGATACTGCAATTGTGTATATTACAATTGTACCTG
>DAOORG010000078.1:8872-10430 GCA_035389165.1 Chitinophagales bacterium | reverse complement strand
CCAACTCAGCTTCTTCTTTCTTCACACTAATTTTCTCTAAATTATAATCGTTCAGATTGATATTCTTCGTTCTGTTTCTGAATTCGAGCGTAAAGCCAGGCCACACGGTATGGTTTTTGCCATCCGCGCTCAAATACCAGCTTTTGCAGCCTGAAAGCCAGATGGTGCCAACCAGTTTTTTCTGAATTTCCTCGTTAAATTTCGTTTGCACTTCTTTCTTCACATCTATAGATTTGATGTTTTGTTGCATCATTTTCTGCACCGCATCCAGAATATAATTGGTCTGTGATTCAATCATATAAATCATGGAATTATGGCCTAAACCGGTATTCGGTCCCAGCATGATAAACAGATTCGGAAACTGATGTACACTGGTGCCGTAATACGCTTCCGGCGCATCATGCAGCACATCTTTTAATTGTACACCGTTTTTACCTTGAACATTGTAATACTGAAAACTATCAGCCACATGGAAGCCGGTTCCTAAAATAACTGCATCAATTTTACGCGATTTGCCGTCATTGGTCACCACGCTGTCTTTGGTGAATTTCTGAATACCATCCGTTATTACTTCCAGGTTTGGTTGTGCCAGCGCCTGATAATAATTATTGGATAACAAAACACGTTTGCAGCCTAACTTAAACGTTGGTGTCAGTTTTCTGCGCAACTCAGGATCTTTGATGTATTTGTTGATATGGCGTTTGCCAATCACTTCTCCTAATTTTAAAATATTGTCGTTGTACATCATACCTACTACTTGCGCTTCATTCAGGTAGTAAATAAAATCTCGATTGAGTTTCTGAATCAGTGGAATTTTCTCAAATAAAGTACTTTCTGTTGGTGTAAATTCACCATCCGGTTTTGGCAACACCCAAGGAGCAGTGCGTTGCATCAAAAACAGTTTTTTTACTTTCGGTTGAATTTCCGGTACAAACTGTATCGCACTGGCACCGGTGCCGATGACACATACATTTTTATCATTAAAATCGAAATCGTGCTTCCATTGTGCAGAATGAAAAACAGCACCTTTAAAATCTTCGATGCCTTCAATATCCGGCAAGCTTGGAATATGCAAAGGTCCGTTGCCCACAATTGCTACATTCGCCTTAATGGTTTCGTTGCGCTGATTGGTGACTTCCCACATTGCTTTCTTTTCGTCGTATTTCGCTGCTTTCACTTCCCAGTCGAACAGGATATGCTTGCCTAAATCGTATTTCTTTACACAATGTTTTATATATGCCAGAATTTCTGCTTGCGGTGAGTATGCACGCGTCCAGTTTGGATTCGGTTCAAAGGAATAAGAATATAAATTTGATTTTACATCACAAGCTGCACCAGGATAGGTATTGTCGCGCCAGGTGCCGCCTACATCATTGGCTTTTTCTACAATGGTAAAATTATGAATGCCTGCTTTTTTCAGCTGGATGCCTACACAAATACCTGAAAAACCGGTTCCTGTTATCAGGATTGAAAAATCTTTATTCGTTGCCATAAGGACTGTTTAAGTGGAGTAAAGTTAGTGGTTAATGTTATTCATAAGCTGTACAAAAGCTAATTT
>DAOORG010000078.1:2273-8772 GCA_035389165.1 Chitinophagales bacterium | reverse complement strand
TTATTGCCGGATGTTCGTCAAATCCGATATAATAATTTTGAGGACATTCACTTAATTACCAATAAAACCGCAGCTATATTTTTAGAACCAATTCAGGCAGAAGCTGGTGTCATTGTTCCTGAAAAAGTATATCTGGAAGCTGTGCGAAAACGTTGTTATGAAACAGGAACACTTTTAGTATTTGATGAAATACAAACCGGTTGCGGCAGAACGGGAAACCTGTTTCGCTTCCAAACAGAAAATGTTGTTCCGGATATTTTACTGGTTGGAAAAGCCTTTGGTGGAGGTTTGCCTTTAGCAGCTTTTATTGCAGATATAGAAATAATGCAGGTGTTGCAAAATAATCCGGTGCTTGGTCACATCACCACCTTTGGCGGAAATGCGGTTTGCTGTGCGGCAGGTCTGGCTTCTCTGCAAATAATTTCGGAGCAAAAATTATATGAGCAAGTAGCACAAAAATCCCAGTTATTTATTCAGTTACTGAACCATACTGTAATACAGAAAATTCATCACTGCGGATTGATGATGGCTTTGTATTTAGACAACTTTGACAATCTGAGAAAAGTAATAAATGAATGTCTGGAAAATGGATTAGTAACCGATTGGTTTCTGTTTGCCAATAATTGTATGCGTATCGCACCACCTTTAATTATTACGGAAGAAGAAATTCGGAAAGCATGCGACATTATTAATAAAGCTTTAGATAAAGTGTATACAAAATGAGCACGAAGCAGCTAAATACAAATAGTATATTCAAACAATGGATGCTTGGTATTCTATTGCTGTCGCTAAATATTATTTCTTTTGCAAAAGATTCACTAGCTGTAAAATTACCACAGTCTGTTTTTTTGCAGCTGATAAATACAACTCAGAAATTTGATATCAATCATGCGACTGAATTTAAACATGTGGATGTGCCTAAAAGTTACTATAACTCTTTTCTAAGTTACATTAAAGATTCTGTTGCTGCAGAAATTCCGGAATTAAAATCCTTCGTGTATTATAGTTTTACACTCAAAAACGGTGCTATTTTAAACGGCGATATTTACTGGAATGATCAGTCGAGTTATATTGTTTTTAAAATTGATGAAAAAAAGTATGTGAATTATTTTACCAGAGATGGTGTAACACAACTAAAAACCATATTTAAATTATAAGCTTGCGGAAATCATTTGTATTCAATGTCTTTTTTATGGTCTTTGTCAATTTATTGATAAAGCCGTTCTGGGTATTTGGCATCGACAGAACCGTGCAGAATAAAGTTGGCGAAGCAGAATATGGTATTTATTTCGCGATTTTTAATTTTACTTATCTGTTTCAGATTTTACTGGATTTTGGTTTTCAGAATTACAGCAACAGAGAAGTAGCCGCAGACAATAAACGAATCAATGAGCTGCTGCCAAGCATCCTGATTTTCAAAACAATCTTGTTTTTAGTTTATCTTGTGATATGCGTGGCTGTTGCTTATCCGTTAGGTTATTTGTCTAAACCGTTTATCTGGATTATTCTGGCCAATCAAATTTTATTGTCGTTTAATATTTACCTGCGTTCCAACGTTTCGGCACATCAGCATTTTATTACAGATGCGCTCTTGTCTGTGTTAGATAAATTACTGATGATTGTTTTTTGTGTCGCTTTAATTTGGGGAAATTTTGCTTCTTTTCAATTGTCCATCTTCAATTTTGCAGTGGCACAGTTGGCTGCTTATTGCATCACTTTTGCAGTTTGTCTGGTCTTTGCATTAAGACTTACAGATAAATTTATAGTTACATTTAACTTGCAGCAGTTTTATGTAATTGCAAAACAAACGATGCCGTATGCGATCATTCATTTTTTAATGACCACCTATTACAGAGTTGATGGTGTGATGCTGGAACGCTTGCAAGGTGCAAATGGAGCAGCAGAATCTGGTGTTTATGCGCAAGGCTACAGAATTATGGAGTCGCTGAATAATATCGGCTATTTATTTGCAAGTATTTTATTGCCATTATTTGCCTATCGGCTCTCCAAAAAAACAGAAATTATAACCTTACTAAAATCAGGTGTATCAATTATATTTTGTGTTTCGGTTTCTTTAATCGTTTGTTTGTTTGCTTATCGTTTGGAGATTATGCAATTACTTTACAGTACTTCCAATGTTCAGTATTCAGCAGAAGTATTTGGTTATTTATTACTGAATTTCTTTCCGGTTGCCATTTTATATGTTATCGGAACGCTGCTCACTGCCAATCAAAATTTCAGGTTAATGATTTATACCTTAGTGTTGGCTGTTATCCTAAATATCAGTCTGAATTTTATTTTGATAACACGATTTGGTGCAAAAGGCGCAGGTCAGGCAACGCTCATTACTCAACTGTTTATGCTGGTAAGTTATACCATTTACAGCATCCGTATTTTTAAATTGAAAATGAATGTTGTCTATGTTTTTCAGCTATTCTCTTTCATATTATTGTGTTTACTGGTCATCGTGTTGTTAAAAAACAATATTTTCTCTGAAAATCAAATGACTGATTTCTTAATGCATGTTGCCGCTTATTTTGTAACCATACCATTTATTGCTTTTTCCACTGGATTAATTGGAAAACATACCTTTCAGTTGAAAGTTGGCGCAAACGAGTAAAATCGATAAGTTTTGTTATTTTTGATGAATATTAAACTAAATTAGACAGATGTTAGAAATTCTGAAAATTGTCTTAAAATGGAAAAATCAGATTCTGATATTTACCGTTGTTGCCGTTTTGGCTAGTGTCATCATTACGATGCCATTTATAATGCCTCCGTATTATAAGTCGAATATGGTCTTCTATTTATCGAATCCAACCAGTACCGACAGAGCTGCTTTGTTTAACGAAAAAGAAGTTGGTGGCGTTGGTATCTTTGGCGGAAAAGAAGATATCAATCGTTTTCTGAATATTGTGAATTCTGCAGTGGTCAACCTGTATGTTATCCAAAAATACAACCTGACCAAACATTATAAACTAGATGGTGAAGATAAAGCAATGGCAACCTACTATACGCAACGGGAATTTAACAGCAACTTCGATGCCGTTCGTGATGATTTAGGTGCTATTGGTGTAAGTATGTTAGATGTAGATCCGGTATTGGCCGCCAATATTGTAAAAGATGTGGTGGGAAAATCGGATTCAATCTATAGAAATATGCTGCAGGAAAACAAGACAACCGTGATGGCTTTGCTGGATAAACAAATTGAAGCGAAGAAATCGATTGCAAATGGAAATGATATGGATGAATTAAAAAAGCTGATGGCTATCAGAGATCAGTATGCGGTTTCATCTTCATCAGCTTTCAAAACATTATACGTGGTAGAAGAACCTGTTCCTGCAGTTAAAAAATACAAACCGGTTCGTTGGTTGATAGTATTGGCAACGGCAGTGGCTTCTTTTTTCCTGGCTTCCTTTTCAGCATTAGTGATAGAATTGTATAAGCATGCAGACAAATACGGATTTCAGCGTTCCTGATTTTTTTGCCAAAAATGAAAAACCGCTCTTTTGGTCAAGCGGTGTTATGGCAGTAGTATGCTTTTTAGCCGGAATTTATTATCATTTCGAATTGCTTTTTGTGCTTCCTTTTGCCTTGCTTTTTCCAGCCTTGCTTATTCTTAATTTTAGGATAGTATTTTTCCTGATGCTGTTTGTGATGCCGGTTTCTGTAGAGACTTATCTTGGTAGTTTCGGAACAGATTTGCCTTCAGAGCCATTGGTGATGGTGTTGGCTGTATGCACGCTTTTTTATCTTATTTTTCATTATGATGAAATCAAAAATCCGGCATATAAACATCCAATTGTAGTATTGCTTTTGCTGATGTTTTGCTGGAGTGTTTTCGTAACTCTTTTTTCTACAGATGTTTTTTTGTCGATAAAATATCTGCTGGCCAAATCGTGGTACTTGCTTGGTTTTTTTATACTGCCAATAATTTTACTTCGCACAAAAAACAGTTTGAAATTATTTTTTTGGTGTTTGTTTATTCCAACATTATTGTCATTGATTTTTGTGATGATTCGTCATGGAATCATGGGTTTTACTTTTGATACGATCACCAATGCGGTGCATCCGATTTATAGAAATCATGTAAATTATGCAGTCTTTATTACGATGTTGCTACCGTTTGTTTTTCTGGCAAAAAGCTGGTATACTTCAAATTCGTTGCTGCATAAATTGTTGAAATTTTCCATTCCACTGTTTTTGGCAGCCATCTATTTGTCTTACACGCGTGGTGCCTGGCTGGCGGTTGTTGCAATGATGGTTTATTTTCTGGTTCTAAAGTACAACCTTACTAAGTATGTGTTGGTAGCCGCAAGTGTAGTTGCTATCTTGTTTTCTGCTTACATCCTGAAAGATAATAATTACCTGAAATACGCACCCAATTACGAACATACCATTTACCACGATGAGCTGGCTGATCATTTAACTTCCACTTTTGAGATGGAAGATATGAGTACCGTAGAGCGTTTTTACAGATGGATAGCCGCTGTACATTTATTTAAAGAACATCCTTTAGTCGGTGTTGGACCTAATAATTTTGTCTCCAATTATAAGCAATATACTGTCACTGCATATGAAACGTATATCAGTGATAACGAAGAAAAATCTACCGTGCATAATTATTTTTTATTGTTGCTGACTGAACAGGGTTTGCCCGCGCTTTTTCTGTATGTGGTTTTATTATTTGTAATATTGTTGACTGCACAAAAAGCCTATACTTCTGGTGCCGGATTTCAAAAGAAATATATCGCAGCCATCACACTTTGTATCATTGTTTTTTTATTGAATAATACATTGAGTGATTTGGTGGAAGCCAATAAATTAGGATCGCTGTTTTTTATGTGTTTGGCGTTACTTGTTAATTTCAGTGTAAATGCTATTGAACTGGAAGAAAAGAAAACATCTGTCAATTAATTGCTTTGAATCTGTTTTTTGCAAAAAGTATCATCGGCTTTTCTACTGCATAATATACTATCGTTGAAACAAGTAAAGTAGCAAATAACGTACTTATTGTATAAAATAACATCAGCTGAAATTCATTCTTAAAAACAGGATAAAAAAAATTCCAGTTGTCCAGCAAAACGGTTATAAAAAACCAATGCGTCAGGTAGATGCTGTAAGATATTTTTCCTATAAATAAGAGCGGTCGTGCAGATAAAAAAGCTTGTACGTATTTGTTTTGAATGACAAATACAAGAATACCGGCAGCGCCTATTCCGGTAAACATAAATTCATCCAGAAAAAATAATTTTGATAATTCATCGTAGACATCGGTGTTCTCCATTAATGACAGCAAATGCCGAAATCCGTACAAAATAAAAATACTGCTATAAAGAAGAAACCTGTATTTGTACCAACCTGATTCTTTAAAATTAAAATTGACTATTTTATCGTAATAGAATGCAATGGCAATACCTAAACAAAAGTGCAAGGTAAATATAGAAATGTAATGTTTATTCAATAAAACAGCAGCGACTGTAAAAGCAGCAAATAGTTTCTTATCATACTTAAATAATAATACTAAAAACGGAAGAAAGGCAGACAGTGCTGCTTCAATTCCTAAACTCCAACCTGGTAAATATAAATTATGATTTTCTCTGATGAGTACTAATTCCTGAATAAAATTGTATTTATTGTGTAACGTATTTATCACAAAATCTGTCAGTGATAAGTTGGCGTAAGTATAGATATAATAGATAAGCAGACAAATGATATATGCAGGATAAATCCTGAATAATCGTTTTAAAATAAAGTTTTTGTATTCCATCCATCGAAATTCCTTTCCGACTGATTGGTTGATATTTAAGGTGAGTACCAATCCGCTTAAAACAAAAAATAAGGAGACAGCATCGCTGCCATTAAACAACAGGAAGCTAATCTTCGCATCAGTGCGGTAACCCCAATGGTTGGAAATGCAATGAAAGATAACAACAGATAATGCAGCCAACCCGCGAATGCTGTCCAGATACTGTATTCTGTTTGTTGTATTCAAAATAAATGATAAGAAAAATTACATAAACTTTGCAGTCAGTACACTGATGTCGTCGCTGAACAAAACATTGCCTTTAAATTTGCTTACATAATCGTATAAGATTTTATTGAAGATTTCAGGACCTAAGCGGTAATTCATTCTGCTGAATTCTAACAAACGTTCCGGGCCAAACTGTACTTCATCTTCATTTTCCATTTCTGTAAGACCATCCGTAAATGTTACGATGGTAGTGTTTGGTTGGATAGTAATATTTCCAAATTCAATTTTCGGTAGTTCTTCAAAAATACCTAATAAGGTGCTGCCTTTTTCTAACAATTCCACCTGATCTTCGTGAATTAATAAAGGTGGTACATGTCCGGCATTCAGGTATTCCAGTTCACGCGTGATGATATTGTATTTTGCAATAAAGAGTGTAATGAAATTTTCGCCGTTGGTAATGGAATAAATTTTTTGATTTAATTTTTCAATTAATTTTTCTTTGGCAAAACCCAATCCTAACGTTGC
>DAOORG010000078.1:0-2173 GCA_035389165.1 Chitinophagales bacterium | reverse complement strand
CGGATTTGTTCGTGTAAGGTAAACTTGTAAATCTGATACAAACCTTCTGAAGATACATTGTCGTTGATGGCTTTCGTCGCTTCGAGCAACGCATTCAACTGACTGTATTTCACCTGCAGTAGTTCTTTTAGGGCAATTATTTCTGAATCGGTTTCCGGCAAATCCATTAAAAATAAATCTACGGAAATAAATTTCATTTTCCTATTAAGGAAATAAATAATTTGTGTGAAAAGAAAATTATTACGATTTATAGTGATGCTTCGACAAGCAAGCAAAACAAAAATAATGAATTATTAACCACATAGAATCATAGAATTATTTTGATTTAAAAGATTTGTACAGGAATTAAAATTCCAACATAGCAATATCTATGTAAAGCATTGGTTCTATGAATCCTATTTTATCATACCATCTTTTGAAACTATGTTTCTATGTGGTTTAAATTTTATTATTTTGCAATAACTTCTAATAATTGTTTGGTAGAATTTTTGGTGTCAACTTTTTCAATTACTTTTTCAATTACACCTTTGCCGTTTATGACGAAAGTAGTGCGCAGAATGCCTTCATATTCTTTGCCCATAAATTTTTTCTTGCCCCAAACTTCGTAAGCCTGCGCAATGGTTTTATCGGTGTCCGGAATTAATTCGAAAGGCAAATCGTATTTTGCTTTAAACTTATTGTGCGATTTCTCATCTTGCGGCGAAACACCGATGATGGTAAATCCTTTTTTGGTGAGCGTTGCATAGTTGTCTCTGAAGTCGCAGGCGTTGGCGGTGCAGCCTGGTGTATCATCTTTCGGATAAAAATAAAGAACGGTGGTTTTGTCTTTAAAATCGACGCCTTTGATTTTTGGTGCTTTGGTTCCTTCGGTTAACATAAGTTATTAGTTATTGGTTAAAAGTTATTAGTAAATAATTTTTTGTTCTATGGAAGTTTTATTTCCAACTTTATCAGTAACAATGATTTTTAGAAGATGTTCACCTTTGCTGCAATACTCGTCAAATTTGTATTCTATTACGTCATTTTTAGCATCGTAATAAAAATTGACCCATTGGTTGTCGATGTAACCATTATAGGTGTCAATGCCGGAAAGTTCATCAGAAATCTTGACTTGAATATTTTGATTTATGATTCCAGATTTAAGATTTAAGATTTCTACAATTGGTTTTGTAGTATCGTATTTTAAATAAAAAGAACCAAGCTCTTTAGTTTCAGCATAAAATTTAGTTTTATCAAACGTGGTTTTTAGTGCAGTTTCATTTCCTTTATTGTCTTGTCTTACAACTACAACTTTGTTCCTATTTTTTTTGATGGCAGATTTGAATTCGATTTTTGCTGGTTTGTGAAGTGGGATATATATATGGTGGTAGTTGGTTGCATGATATATTTTAGATAAGATATTTTTATCTAATGTTGCTTCTGAATCTAAGTTAATATCTGTGTTGTCATAAAAAGTATTTATTTGAATTTTGATTGTAAAGTCATTTATATAGCTTTCAAAATATTTTGAATAAGTTATATAACCTAATATAGTAGATGAGTCAAGGTATTTAATTGTATCGCGTCTGGCAATGTTTAATTTTACAGTAGTTTTATTATAGTTATAATCGTAGCAATCAATAGTCAGACTGGTTTTTTCGTTATTATTTATCTTAAATACACCTTTGTTCATTGACGAATACATTGAAAGTGTATTTCCGCTAAATTGATAACTATTGTAAAAATAGCCACTATCGTTGAGCATTTCATCATAATCAACAAAAGCATTACACATCCTTGTTTTGTCAAAATCTACCTCAGTAAGATCGTATTTAAAAACCAAACTGTCATTCAGCCAAACTTCTATTTTTTTGATACCATTTTTATTCTCTGAATTATCTTGTTTGTCAAAACCTTCTAATGATAGGCAATAAGACGGATAATTATCTATAATGACTGAGTCTTCTGTGGTAAGATAGTTTTCTTTCTTTCTCAAATAATAGACTGTATCATCGGTGAAATAAAAGTCATCATAGAATTTCAGGATTTTCACCTTGTTAATCTGCGGTGGAATCGTATCAACATAAAAATCTCTTGGATAAAAATCCAATGGATTTAATGCGTGTTCTGTTTTGGTATTTCTGATTTCAAAATGCAAATGCGGTGCCGAACTTCCACCGGTGTTGCCGGAAAA
>DAOORG010000077.1:0-10434 GCA_035389165.1 Chitinophagales bacterium | reverse complement strand
ATATAATCCAGAAACACTGTCCATCTCGGAATCGTAAGATTCGTATAGAATTTACAAACCCAATAAGTAGTTATAAATAAGATCATAAATGAAACCAAAGTAGTGTATGCTGCAATTTCATATCCATATTTGGGAATTAATAAAATATTGAGCACGAAATTCACCACGGCAGTTGTAACAAAACTGACATAAAATAATTTTACTTTTTTAGAGTAGTACAAGAAAAAATTATAAATCTCAGCAATATCAGAAAACACATAGGCCAGCACTAAAACAGGCAGCAAATGCAAAGCCACATCAAATTCCTTTTTAAGTGATAAAATTTTTCCGGCATCAGCAGCAAAAAATATAAACACACAGGACAACACAGTAATTAATTTAAACATACTGCGCATCTGGCTGACCACCTCTTGAGCATTATTTTCTTTTAATAATTTAAACAAATTGGGTCTGTTTGCTGTAACAAATGCCTGCGAAAAACCTGAGTAAATAATTGCAAATTTATAAGCATAACTATACACACCAGAAGCCGTGCTTCCCTGTATGTTATTTATCAATACCAAATCAACATAACTAACAATGTAACTGCTAAGTCCAATTGGTATAAAACCGGCAGCATATTTAACAATCTGCATTTTTCCGGGCAACTCTTCAGACCGTCCGATATATTTCCGAAAATAAATTATAACAATTATTAAGGAAACAATGAATAGAATTAAATTCTCACCGGCAATTCTTCCCATATAATTTCTACTTAAAAAGTAGACAAAAAGCACAGCAAAGCAAACCCTTAAAAGCTGACTGACTAAATTCCAGATTCCGGCTCTGGTGCTAAATTGCTGAGCGTTGTTATAGGTTGTGAAGAAATTAAAAATAATAGTAGAAAAAACACCTAATAATATCCAAATAAAAAGCTCTTCCGGCAAATTAGTCAATCGAATTAACTGCGCTTTAAAAATGTATAATACTACAACTCCAATAATAAAAGCAATGAATGCAATTCTTAACAAAAACTGCATTAACAATCTCTTATCTAAGTGTTCTTCAAAATAGTAACGATAAAATCCGGCATACAAATTCAATGAAATGATAACTGCCAAAAATCTGACTGTGTTATTATAGACTTCGTAGATGCCGAAGTCAGAAGGTGAAAGTAACTTTGTAAAAATGGGTATTGACAATACCATCACAAATTGGATGATAACAAAAGACAACATATAAACCGAACCATGTCTGAGCGTATTATAAAAGGATAGCTGCTTTATATGTTCGATTACTTTTTTCAAATCGTAAATTTCGCTTAACGTTAAAATGATTAGTAATTATTTTTTATTTAATCAACCATTTTGAAGGACTCAGGTCGATGTCTTCCGTTTTTACGTTTGTTCTCCAATGCTTTGGAATGATGACTTTTTTATCAGGATTTACATTTAACCAGGCTGCCCACCAACTAAAAGTACTGTTCGCAATGATATTATGCTTACACAAACTCATTAGATAAAAATCTTCTACTGTTGTTTTTCCTGAGATTAAGGTGCAATTAATATCCCATCTCATTTCGCGGTTAATCCATTCTTCGTCGTCTGTAAAGAAATAAAAATGAACATCATCTCCTAATTCTCTTTTAATAAATTCGATGGACTTGGTATAATAATCTTTAGAACACAAACCATGCGCATCCATGGACGAAAGATTCCGAATATAATCACCACGACGAATATGAATGGATACAGAAGTTGTTTCATTAATTTTATTAATTAATGTCTGGTCCTTAGGAATAAATTCTTCTTTTAACGTAAAATCGGTTCGAATTATCTCTGCAATACTTTTAAAATATTTTTCTGACTGAAAATAACCACGCACATAATAATTCCCTTTCAGGCCAAGTACATGTTCATCAAAACCATACTCATCAAATTTGAATTTTTTATTCTTGCCAAGAGATATGAGTCTCGTCAACATCATCTCTTTAGTAGAAAAATCGCTGCCATGAAAACTATCCAGTATTTTCTGATCTGCTATAGTACAATTAATATTAAAAGCAGCCAGTTCATAATTCCAGTTATAGGCATATTTATTGGATGATACTAAATAGGATGTATCCAAAAATAGTTCAGAGTTATTCAAATGTGCCAAGTGTCTTCCGGTGGCGTATTGAAAAAGTTGATTTCCTAAACCGCCATTTAATCTTACAACTATCATTTTTTTATTGGATACGAATTTGTATTTTGTCGTAAAATTACAAAATGTTATTCATAGGAACAGGAAAAGGTGACATAACCGCATTTTTTAAAGGAATTGGGTTGCTTGGATACGGACTTCCACAACACCATATGCTGGCTATTGAGACACCTCTATATTCCAGAGCATTTGTATTTGAACAGCTTGACAAAAGCCAAAAAGTATGTTTTGTAAACTGTGAATTAGGCTTTATCACACCTTCTCTAAAACAAGGTGTATTAGCTTATTTAACCTTAAATCATCCTGATTTACAATACAATACGAGCAATCTTTTACTTTCCGCACAGCATACACACTGCGGACCCAGTGGATTTTCCTATCATGTAATTTATAATATGTCAACTCCGGGATTTCATCAGGGTGTGTATGATAAAATTGTAAATGGCATCGTTGATTCCATTCTGGAAGCTGAAAAAAATAAACAAAAAGCTAACATTCAATTGGGAAAAAGTTCATTTTCTCCGGATATTCCTGTCAGTTTTAACCGCGTAATTGATGCTTACAACGCCAATCCGGAAGTAACCAAACTTACACAAGAAACCCGACATCTGGCAGTAGACAGAGAAATGACCTTGATGCATATCATCTCTGAAACCGGTCAACCACTTGGAAGTATAAACTGGTTTGCTGTACACACTTCTAACCTGCCAAATAACTTCTTAAAACTGTGCTCCGATAACAAAGGTTATGCATCCTGCTATCTGGAAGAAAGTTTCCACAAAGAAAATCTGCATTATGTTGCTGCGTTTGCACAAGGCGCTTGCGGTGATGTTTCTGCACGGGTAAAATATAACCAAAAACTTTCTACTCAACGAGGAAAATGGGAAGGTTATTTTTCGGATGATTTGAAAAGTTCAAAATTCAATGGCAATTTACAATACGAAAAAGCTAAAGAAATAACAGAAAGCAGTGCTGTAACTATAACAAACGAAAGCATCGACAGCATTTCCATGTATGTTGATTTCAGCAAGATTGATTTGAATCCTGCATTTACAAATGGTCAGACAGACTGCGTTACGAGTCCATCATGCATGGGAATTGCTTTCTTAGAAGGATCTCAAATGGATGGTCCTGGTTTACCTCTGTTTTTAGGTAAATTTGCAAGAGGAATAGCCAGAAATACCAGAACAAAAGAACTGAAAGAGGCCATAAAACAGGGTGGTGCATACCAGCAATTTATTGAACGAAAAAACAAAGCACAATCTGTAAAAGATATTGGAGTAGCCAGTGGTGAACGAAAATTCTTGGGTAATTTTGATGCCTCAAAACTGCCTTTGCCTGCTTTTATTGATGAGACTATTCTGAACATCAAAAAAATGTCAAAGCAAGGTGGATTTGATTCTCAGAATCCTTGGACACCACAAGTATTGACATTGCAGATTTTAAAAATCGGTACAATAGGAATTTGTGCATTTCCATTTGAAATCACCACCGTGGCAAGTTGGCGCTTAAAGAAAACACTGGAAGATGCCTTAAAAACAAAAGGAATTGAATACGTAATTTTAGCACCTTATTCCAATGAATACAATGGCTATATCACGACTAATGAAGAATACCAACTCCAATTATATGAAGCTGGTCATAATGTTTTCGGACAATGGAGTTTAAATGCATTGCAACAAAAGTTTGCAGAACTCGCAAATGAATTTTCCAAATCTAAAGCAGACAGAAACATAGACAACGGTGTACATCCGGAAGTTTTCACACAGGAAGAATTAAAAAAACAAGCTTTTTTTCACAGCAGAAGAATACGACGCATACACAGAAAAGAGAATTAATACAAAATATAAACGAATACAATTCATTACAAGAATAAATAACATGAGTAAAATTTATAAAAATGCAGAAGATGCCATACATGACCTTACCGATAACATGACGGTCATTTTAGGTGGTTTTGGGTTATGTGGCATTCCGGAAAACAGCATCGCCGCTTTAGTAAAAAAAGGCGTTAAAGGTCTTACCTGTATTTCTAACAATGCCGGTGTGGATGATTTTGGGTTAGGGTTATTGCTAAAACAACATCAGATAAAAAAAATGATTTCTTCTTATGTTGGCGAAAATGCAGAATTTGAACGTCAGCTTTTAAATGGAGAACTGGAAGTTGAATTAATACCACAAGGCACATTAGCAGAACGTTGCCGAGCCACCGCAGCAGGTATTCCTGCTTTTTTCACACCGGCTGGTTACGGAACTGAAGTTGCCATCGGAAAAGAAGTGCGTGAGTTTAACGGAAAAATGTACATCATGGAAGAACGTTTTCATGCAGATTTTTCAATTATAAAAGCATGGAAAGGCGACACCAACGGAAATTTAATATATCGTGCTGCCACTCGTAATTTTAATTTACCAATGGCCGGTGCCGGAAAAATAACCATTGCAGAAGTAGAGGAATTAGTGCCTGCAGGCGAGTTGGATCCAGACCAAATTCATACACCTGGAATTTTCATCAAACGAATTTTTCAGGGTGAACATTTTGAAAAAAGAATTGAACAACGTACAGTACAAAAAAGATAATCATGTTAGATAAAAACGGAATTGCAAAAAGAATAGCCAGAGAATTACAAGACGGATTTTATGTAAATCTTGGTATTGGTATTCCAACATTGGTGGCCAATTATGTGCCTGATGGAATGAGCGTAACTTTTCAATCAGAAAATGGAATGTTGGGAATGGGTCCATTTCCAATGGAAGGCGAAGAAGATGCCGATGTAATTAATGCAGGAAAACAAACGGTTACCATTTTGCCTGGTGGTGTGTATTTTGACTCTGCTACCAGTTTTGCCATGATTCGTGGCGAACACGTAGATTTGACTGTTTTGGGTGCCATGGAAGTTTCCGAAACAGGTGATATTGCCAACTGGAAAATTCCCGGCAAAATGGTCAAAGGAATGGGTGGCGCGATGGATTTAGTTGCCTCTGCAAAAAATATTATTGTTGCCATGCAGCACGTTAATAAAGCCGGTGAAAGCAAGTTATTACCTAAATGCACTTTGCCTTTAACAGGTATAGGTTGCGTAAAAAAAATCGTAACAGAATTAGCGGTAATTGAAGTGACGAAAGACGGTTTTAAACTTCTGGAACGCGCACCAGGTGTAAGTGTGGAAGAGATTCAAAAAGCCACTGAAGGCAAATTAATTATTGAAGGTGAGATTCCTGAAATGGAAATTTAGTTTTCTAAGAAAGACTAAAAAATGCCATCAAAAATTGATGGCATTTTTTATATATAGATTAGAATAATACAATTATAATAATGGCACATCAATAAATAATTTCACATTTCCATCATTTCCACGTGAACGGTTCTTCATCGCTTCTAATTTTTCAACATCATTACAAATAATCAAAAACAAATACTCATCGTTGAGAATACTTTTCTTTGTTTTCTGATAAGGATCACCGGCATAAGAATTCAGATTCGTTACTTTGCATTTATACGTTTTATTATAGTGAGATGCAATACCTCGCAATAAAGTATCCACGTTTTCGGGTGTTCCGGTAATCATAATCGGATATAAAATATTATCCGTCAGTTTCAGCTTAGCCAATGCTTTGAATAATCCTTGCGGATTTTCTAATTGGAAAGCAAAATATTCGCCCCAGTTGATGGCAAAACAAACCGCATCCATGTTGCCATTAGCATCCGGCACCATATATACTCTCGAAGATTTAGAATATGCGCATATTTTTTCTACTGTGCTTAAAAATTCTTCTTCTGATTTGATATGATAGAATGCGTAATGCTCTTTTTGCTTGCGTAATTTCTGATAAAATGCTTTCAGTTTTTCTATATCTTTGGTTATATCAATACACTTTTTAAACGCATCCTTATTTCCGAATACCTTATTGATATGTGTATTATTAGTAAAAGCCCATTTTTCATAATGCTTTTCATACAACTTAGTATTCAACTCAAGTGCTTCATTGATTGCCTGATTTTCTTTTCCCATGGCACCATAAGTAAAAGCAATATTTTCCTCCACTCCTACAATGCTATGCATAATGCTAAACATTAATGTAAATATTTTTTTGCGTCGGTAGATTTTTTTGTTATTCTCCACACGTTCACTTACCCGAAGCATATTATAATAATACGCATCAAATCGTTCGCCTTCGTGATAAACATCCATTCTATTTACATGGATATAACCAACTACATTATATTCACGTTTTCCGTTCTCATTTGTTTTCTGCGGATGCAAAACCAAAACCACCAATGCGTTATTATTAATCGATAAAACAGAATCCGGAAAATTATGGAAATACGCCTGAAATGCAAACTTACCTTGTCCTTTGTTATTAATATGTTTTTCAGGAACAGAGATAATATCCTTGCATTGATGGAAAAAATAATTGGTGTCCGGAACATACCCTAACACATCCAGGATATCACCCATTTGTGGCAGGAAGTTTATATCCGTAACAACAATCTCCAATGGTTCTTCAAAAATATCATAGGAATCGATATCGAGTACCTGATATGAAAAGGTACCATCAGGATTTTTCTCTACTCGTTTATAGTTTCGTTTTTGCATAAATAAAAATTGATAGGCAAATTTATGGCTGAATATTGACCTTGCATATTCTTATTCGAAAATTTATCAATGCATTAACGCTGTTTTAATTGGTTTATGAAAAAATACCAATTAATCAGTAGTAAGTAGTCAGTATCAAAAAACTACATCTGAAGTATTAAAAAATTTAAACAATATCAACTGACTAATTTATATATCTTTCCGGGAAGGCTGGAAATGAGTCCTTTCATTTCCATTTGCAATAAAACACCGGAAAGTGTGCTTTGTGGTAATTGAATTTTCATCGTCAAATCATCAATATGCAATTTTTCATTTTCACTTAAACATTCATACACTATTTTTTCATTGCCATTCAATTCAACAAACAACTGAGGCTGAATAATTTCTTTTTTGATATTACTATCATGAACGTCCCAATTCATGCTTTCAATTATATCTTTTGCGCAAGTTACCAGGTTTGCTTTGTGTTGTTTTATAATTTTCAAACAGCCTTTTGAAAAATCGTCTGTTACTTTTCCCGGAAACGCAAACACATCTCTATTGTAATTATTAGCTATTTCTGCTGTAATCAATGCACCGCCGGCAATAGCTGATTCTACCACGATTGTTGCATCTGTCATACCGGCTACGATTCGGTTTCTACTCGGAAAATTTTGTCTGTCAGGATTGGTTTCACTTAAAAAATCAGAAACCAACGCACCATTTAGTTGTAGCTTCTCTGCAACACTTCTATGTTGAGCCGGATAAAGCCTATCTAATCCATGTGCCAAAACTGCGATATTTTGCATATCGTATTTTAAAGCTGCTTTATGTGCACAGATATCAATTCCAAATGCCAAACCACTTACCAAATTCACCTGATAGGCTGCTAAATCCGCAATCAGTGATTCCGTAATTTCCCTTCCATATTCCGTTGCATGTCTGGTTCCGACAATATTGACAAAACGCTCTTTATTGAAATCAAAATTGCCTTTACTAAAAACAAACAAAGGAGCATCCGCACAATTGAGCAATCGTTTCGGATATCTTTTGTCATAATAAAACAGTGTATCTATTTTATGTTTTTCTATAAATTTCAGTTCCTGTTCTGCTCTTTTTAATGCAGCATACGTATCACTAAATGCGCCGGCTAATTTTGGACCAACACCATTAATTTTCTGTAATCTTGCAGCAGACAGTTTAAATAATTTTTCGGCACTTCCGGCATAGCTGATCAGCAATTTTGCATTGGTATCGCCAACTCCTTTTAATTGGCTCAAAGCAATTCCATAAAAAATCTCATTATTCATCACCTATTGAGAGACAAAAACAGGCTGATTTCCATAAAAAAGATGAAACTATTTTTTAAAAAAATGTAAAAAAAGAAAACTAGTAGTCGGTATACCTGTTTGTTATATTGGTACGTAAGCTAATTCCTAAGAACAAATTGTTTTGTTTCCAGAATTCATTTTTCTGGTATCTGTAGTTTACGAAAGCTTCAACTGCCAGATTTATTTTAGGATTGATCAAATAGCCTCCACGTGCCTCTACGTTTATCAATCGGGTTTTTACACCTTGTAAGAAATAATTTCCGTAGGCTGTTCCGAGATTTGGTGCAATCAGGAAATCTGAAACAAAGATATTACTTCCATTGTGCTGGTAGGTATTATCAAGTCCCTGCACGGCATATTGAAATTTAGCAGAAGCCGTCCAGTGTTTATGCCAATAATTGATAAAAGTAATGGATTCTAAGAAATTTGCACCTAACGGATGTGTCAGCGACTGATTGAAATTGGTGTAACTCTGTTCCGGTGCTTTGTGTGCATATACGAACGGACGAACAATATTCAATTCAGTCTGAAAGTCAAGATGCTTTACTTTAAAGATATCGTAGGTTTTATATCCAAACTGTGCAGAAACTTTTGTTCTGTAAAATCCTTTTCCTCTTCTGGCTGCACCAACGTCCATGTCATCCAGCATAATTTGTGAGTAGAAAATCTGTTTAGGTGAAGCTTTAAATTTCATACCTATACCTAACACTACGTTATCAGGTGAACCTAAAGCAAATTCTACCGGACGAATAAATGCCACCGGAATCAGATAACTGAATTCAATTCCTCTGACACGGTTTGAATCTGCATGAAACCAGGTAACACCTTCAAAAAATGTAAACTGAAACCATTTCGCTACATCTACTGTAATCAAATGATAAGTGCCGTATTTGGTTTTAAAGTTGGAAGGATTATTATCTACATTAAATCCGTTTATCGGACCATAACGCATTACATTCAGCAAATAGACATATTTGATACGCCAGAAATTGGTTGTTAGTTTTAAAAACGGACTATTGGACGCGTTGTCACTCAGAAACATGGATCTGTACCCATCGCCCCAAAATTGTTTGTCATTACCAACCTGTACATTAAAATACTTGTTTGGTGAATAAGATAAATAACCGGAAAATAACTGCGAGTTTATTCGGTCTCCTTTAAAATTGGCCTTTCTGTAACCGGTTAACACACCATATTGTGCAGCATAGCTGCTGGCTTGTTGTAAATAATCTTCCGTTACACCCTGGTAAGTAAATGAAAGCGATACTTTTTTGCCTAAATTGGCATCAAATTTCACCCCATAACCAGCAGTATATCTGATTTTTTTGGAGTTTATATCGTAACCAAATTGCATATCCAGCACAGGATTGACAGCAAAATAGAACTTATGTTTTTTAGACGCAACGGAAAGTAAGTCACCTTTCTGGATGCCGAATTTAAAACCTGATTTCGAAGAATCTGTTTCAAAGCCTAATTCCTGCAAAGCAGAATCACCAATGGCTGCTTTAACTTCTGCCATATTATAGGGCTTCGCTGCCGTAATAAAATGAGAATTTGCATTAATGTATCTTTCTAAACGATTCTGCATCTCATAATTCAACGGAAAATTGAGTTGCTGAGCAGTTGCAGTAAGCGCAAAAAACGAAATTATACTTAGAATTATTTTTCTCATCGGTAAACTGTGCGCTAAAATAAATGTTTAAACTATAATAAAATACATTACAAGCAAAAAGTTACAACCAAAAGTTAAATTCGGACGTTAAATAACTAAAAAAACAAAGCATTCGATGTTCTCACTCAGAAAAAACATAAAATTAATTAATTTCTATCCGCCTTATTTGGGTTCGGGCATTAGTTTAAAATCAGTAAATCCTGAATTTACTCAAATAAGTGTTCAGTTAAAAATACGTTGGTTTAACAGAAATGCTGTTGGAACACATTTTGGCGGATCGCTTTACAGTATGTGCGATCCTTTCTATATGTTTATTTTAATGGAAAACTTAGGGAAAGATTATATTGTTTGGGATAAAGCAGCCTGTATAAAATTTAAAAAGCCCGGATTAAAGACTGTTTCTGCAACTTTTGAGATATCAAAAGAGAAAATTGCCGAGATAAAATCATATGTGGACAGTAACGGCAAAGGTGATTTCACCTTTTTTACAACGGTGAACGGTGAAAACGGTGAAATAGTAGCCGAAGTGGAAAAAGTGCTTTACGTCAGATATAAGCATTTTAAAAAAGAATAAGGCATCTTTTCAGATGCCTTACTACTATATATAAGATGAATCTTATTATTTTACAGTTTGGTTCTTGTCCAGGTATCTGATTTCCCTATGAATTTAACTTTA
>DAOORG010000076.1:0-10485 GCA_035389165.1 Chitinophagales bacterium | reverse complement strand
TATAAATGGTGCTTTTGTGGAATGCGGTTGGAAACCGCCAGAATCAACAGACACGAGACGTCCGTTGGAAGTCTCGCGCCAGATAGAGCCAGATAGAGGTGGAAGTTAAAACTTATTAAGCTTACTTATTTTTAGTAAAACTAAAAAGGCTGAACATGTTCCGTCGTAAAAACGAAAGTATTTCAGCCCGGTTTTTGCTCGCATACCCACTCACTATTCAAACGAGCGGAGGAAATAAAAATGACTCCGTTAAAAACGTTTGTCAATGTTGGAAATTGACGTTGTCCTCGCTTTCCTGATACAAATATACAAAATGCTTATACCAAATTGCTTATTACTATCAACTAATTTTGTATTTTAATTAAATATGGATGGTGATGATACCAACTAATAGATATAAAGTCAATCCCGCAAAAGCGGAAATCTCTAAAAGGAAGAAACTGAAATGGAGAGAAGCAACAGGATGGTTGCTTCTTTTTTTATTATATAGCACTGTTAATAAAATGAATTCAAAAATAAAACTAGAGATGTTATAATTGTATTTGATAATAGATATAAAAATGAATTGGAAGATTTTTGATTTAAAATATGACAAACGAGAGCAATGGGCATTTGAACAAATGTCATATTTGCTTTTCTGTGCTGAATTTAATAATAGAACTGGTTTATTCCGATATAAAAATCAAACAGGAATTGAAACAGAGCCAATCGAAAAAGATGGTTTATTCTATGGATTCCAGGCAAAGTATTATACAACTTCAATCTCCGCAAATAAGAATGATATTATAGATTCTATTAAAAAGGCAAAATCCCAAAACAAACAATTAAGTGAAATATACTTTTACATAAATCAAGAGTTATCTGAAAGCTCTAAAAAAGAAAAAAAGAAACCTCAATATCAAATAGAAATAGAAAATGCTGCAAAAAAAATCAAGATTACTATTCAGTGGCGTGTGCCAAGTCATATTGAATTGCAATTGTCCTTACCGGAGAATAAATATATTTATGACCTCTTTTTAAATCTTGAACCAAATGAAAGTGAATTAATTAATGAAGTTAATGAGCACAATGAAAATATTTTAAAAGCAATTCAAACAAGTATTTCATTTGCTGACAAACAGATAAGAATTGATAGAAGCTTGATTGTTGACAAAATTGCAGAAGCTCTGCAAAAGAAACAAAATATAATAATTTCAGGTGAGGGAGGTTGTGGTAAAACAGCAATTTTCAAAGATTTATACAGACTGTATTATCAAAGATTTCCTATATGTATTTTTAAAGCGACAGAGCTGAATGTTAATCATGTTAATGATTTGTTTCGATTTACACATGCCTTCTCTTTTACAAAATTTATTGAGGCTTATTATAGTGAGCCTGTAAAAATCTTTGTAATTGACTCGGCTGAAAAGTTAGCAGAACTAACGAATACTGAAATTCTTAACAATCTGATACAAAATCTAAAGGAATCTGGATGGAGTATAGTTTTTACAACTCGCTATTCTTATTTAAATGATTTATCATTTCATATAAAGGAGTACTACAAATTATCATGTGACGTTGTTGACGTTCCTCTAATTAGCTTTGATGAACTAAAAAAAATATCAGAAGAGTATAATTTTACATTACCTGGTAATGAAAATTTTATAGAGAGGCTAAGAAACCTTTTTTATTTAAATGAATATATTCAGTATTATTCAAACGTCGATAAGCACGGAAGTTTTAATAATTTTATTGACTTACTATGGAAAAAGAAAATACAAAATAATCTTATTCAAAAGGATAATTTGCATATTGAAAGAGAAAGATGTATTGTTAGAATTGCTAAAAAGAGATGTGA
This sequence comes from Chitinophagales bacterium, assembly GCA_035389165.1. Lineage (GTDB taxonomy): Bacteria > Bacteroidota > Bacteroidia > Chitinophagales > JADIYW01 > JADJSS01. The sequence continues at coordinate 8,648 of DAOORG010000076.1, read as the reverse complement.
TACGGGTCAATTTTATATAAATACTGACAATTTACCTCAATATGCACTATTTCAATTAAAGCAAGATGAAATACTAGGATATAATGATAGTCATAATGGATATTTCATAACACATGATATTTATGAAGAGTGGGCTTTAAATAAGATTGTATCACGAAATTATGCCAATTACTCAGACATAAAACATTTTTTTGATGAATTAGGAAATTCTTTGCCAATACGTAGAGCATTTCGATTATGGTTATCCAATCAATTATCTGATAATAATAAGGACGTAGAAAATTTCATTCAAGGGGCATTTGCAGACAGCGAAGTTACACAATTTTGGAAAGACGAATTGCTTATATCTGTATTGCTGTCGGTTTACTCAGAATCATTTTTTAATTTTTTTGAAAATGAAATTATCGCAAATGATTTCAAAATATTAAAAAGAATAGTATTCCTGTTAAGGATAGCATGTACTGATATTTCTGCCGTTGAAAATATTGATGTTATTAAACCAAAAGGCAAAGGATGGGAAGAAGTAATTGCGATTATTTATAAGTATAAAAATGAGTTTTTCAACAATAATTTAAAAATACTTCTACCTGTATTGAATGATTGGTGTAATATAATAAAGAAAGGAACCACTACACGATATGCTGGTTTATTAGCATTAAGTATAATACAAAAGCAAGAAACTGATATAAACTTTTACATCAACGATAAAGCTGAAGAAAAGATTTTAAAAATAGTTTTTGATGCGACAGGTGAAATACATCCTGAGCTAAAAGAAATCTTTGATAAGGTTTTAAATAATAAATGGATGATGCACAATGATCCTTATGAAGGTCTCTGTTCTAAAATCCTAACAAAACCTTATCTGGCTTTAGAAGTAATAAAAGTACTTCCACTCTCGGTTATCCAAATATGTAATTTATACTGGCAAAAAAAACCTAGAAAAGATGATGGTCATGGATACGATAGGGATAGTATGGAAAGTAAATATGGTCTCGTAGATGAGTATCGCCATGATTATTTTCCACCAGGTGCCTATCAAACACCAACTTATTGGTTATTGCAATATAGCTTCAAAGATACGCTTGAATTTATAATCAATTTTACAAACAGAGCAGTTGGATCTTACCGAAAGTCTGATTACGGTAAAAAAGATGTTGAAGAAATCACTTTGATTATAGATGACGAAAAGAAAACACAATATTTGAGTTGGGCATTATGGGCTATGTATCGTGGAACAGGAAGTCCTGTTGTACCATATCTATTGCAATCTTTACACATGGCTTTAGAAAAAACACTCCTTGAGTTTTCTCAGTTATTGAAGCCAGAAATAGTTCAACCTTTTCTAAAAAAAATTCTTATTGAATCAAAATCAGCTTCATTAACGTCGGTTGTATGTAGTGTTGTATTAGCAAATCCAAATGGATTTTATGATATATCTTTAATTTTATTTAAAACAATTGAATTGTTTCATTTAGACTATGAAAGGAGTATAAATGAATTTCAAGCAAAATCAACATATTCAATAGGTGGTGGATTAGATACTATTAAAAATGCTTTGTATACCGAAGAAAGATTAAAAACATGCGATGATAAACATAGAAGTTTAAATTTAGAATATTTGTTTTTTAATTACCAATATTTTGGTGTAAAAGGGTTTACTGAGGAACAAAATAATGAGTTCATTAATAAATTGTATAAAATTATTGATCAACATAAATCTAATATTCTCACAAGTCCAAAATCGGAAAGAAAATCATTAGGTATTTTATTGGCAAGAATGGATAGAAGAAATCTTATCCCTAAAATATCAAATCAAGATGATAGTAATTTCCTTGTAGAATTTACTCCTAAAGAACTTCCTGATGAACTTAGAGAACAGGGTAGGCAGGCTCTTAATGAATTTGAAGAAACCTTCAAATATTCTTCATTAAGAACATGGTCTGATTTTTTGATTGGAGGAAGTACTCAGAATAGTAATAAAAAAAATGAAAAATATGATAGCAATCCTCTTTTGGCTTTGACAGAAACCAAACAACTTGTTGAAGAACTAAATGCTGGTCGTAACTCAATGGGAATATTTGACTATTCCATTCCTGCATTTGTTTGTTCTAAATTAATGATTGAACACAAGGAGAAATTATCGAAAGAAGATAAAAAATTTTGCAAGGAAATTATTATATCAACATTATCTCAACTTTTTTCTGACGATTATCGTTATCAGATAAGTGATGGAGTTGAAGCCGCTGTTCATGCATTTCCTTACATAATAAACGAATATCCTGACGAATTAGAAAATAATATCGGCATTATGGTTTTAATACTCTTAGATAAGACACCGATAGGTCATTACAAAAGAGTTTGTGATTATGTTATTGAATCAGTTCATGCGTCAAAACTGTGGGAACAAAATTCATCCATTGCTCAAATCATACTGCTAGGCTATATAAAGCTTAAACCTCTTTATAAGAGTACATATGAAAGTAAAAGAAAAGAAATAGGACGTTGGGCTAGGATACCCAAAAATGTAATCTTCCAAGAATTAGATGAGAGACTAAATAATTTTTCTTTTACAGAAATCCAATTTGATATTAACGATATTGATTTATTTGATATCCACGACTTAGAAATAATTTATCAATTAATTCCTTCAGAAACGAAAGATGAAATTCACTTGGAAATCTTTAAAAAATCATTGCCGTTAGTAGCTTCTCAGTTATTAAAAGACAGAAGAAGTTATAGGGAAGAGAATGATGATGATTCGAATATTTATTTACTTCGGATTTATATTTTCAAAAGATTTTCATATTTTCTCTTGCAAAGAGAAATAAGTGAAATTGATCAATTTCTTAACCCATTCTTAGAATCTATTAACTCAACAGAAGAAACAGCAGCTTTATTTGAGCAAATAGTGTTTGCAGAAGATAGTTTAAATAAATACAAACAGTTCTGGTATATATGGAACAGTCTATATCCTTGTATTGTTGAAATTTGCAAAAACCCTAGAGGATATTATCTGAATGATGTCATAATAAATTATTTATTAGTTGGGCAGTGGTGGCGTGAAGGTATCGAAGAATGGCACAGTTTTAAAAACGATAATTTATCTTTTTATGTAAATATATCAAAGGATTTAAGATATATTCCATCTGTCTTATATTCAGTTGCCAGGATACTAAATACAATTGGCAGCAAGTTTAAAGATGAAGGCGTAGATTGGATTAACACCATTGTATCAAATAACAATTCACTGCAATTAGGTGATTTAGAATCTAATACTTTATATTATTTAGAAAGATTTACAAGAAAGTTTATCTTTATTAATAAGCAAAAAATCAAGCAAGAAATAAGATTAAAGAATAAGATTATTCCAATACTTGATTTTATGATTGAAAGAGGTTCCATACATGGATATTTATTGAGAGAAGCTATTTTATAAAAATTCCGACAACTTAACCATAATAGATTACCCAACACTGGCGCGAGCATGCTGTTTCGGATTTGTGTGTGGCGTGTTGGTGCCTTTTTATATCCGGCTATAAACACAAACCGAAGCCCACGCTGTCGCAAGTTTGTAGCCTTAACTTTTGTCAAGCTAACTTGTGACGATAAATAAAACATGTTTTCAACTTGTTAAGCCACAAATTCATCCTACTTGTATCCAAAACTGTAAATCCACTCAAATACCACTGTTCATATCTTCTTTTTCCAATAAGCCCCTGATAATTAAACCATTCTTGAACGGAAGCTTGCACGGTTGAAAATTTAACAAACAGGTTTTTCAAATTTCGGCTACATTTGAAATATGAGTGATGTGAAAAAGAAACCTGCTTTCAGCTTCTTCCAGTCCAACGGAGAAGAACTGATAGTGCCTTATTCGGATAACGGACTGAATGCCACCTTTAGCGGCCTCTTCAGCGATGTGGCGATAGAGTGGATAGATTTGTCGCCTTTACTAATGCCGCGACCTTCGAGTACCTTTTTTTGCCGCGTAAACGGCGACAGCATGAAAGATGAACGCCTGCAGGATGGCGATATCGTGATAGTAGACAAATCCTTACCGCTGCAAGACGGCAAAAAAGTAATTGTATGGATAGCACAGGAAAACGGCTGGACGGTAAAACGCTTATCGATGAAAGACGGCCTGATTTGGCTGATTCCTGCCAATGAAAACCTGAAACCTTATTTAGCCACTGCCGACGATATTTATTGGGGCATTGTAACCTGGATATTGCACAAAGAATGATGTATGCACTGGTAGATATTAACGGCGCCTTTGTGTCTATGGAATACGTGTTTCGTCCCGGCGACAGAAACAAGCCCGGCATTGTACTCAGCAACGGCGATGGCTGTATTATTGCGGCGAATAAGATTGCCAAGAATCTGCCCGGCTTCCAGATGTATGCACCTGCTTTCCAGATGGAAGAAGTATTGAAGCAACATAAGGTGTTGCGCTTTTCGCCCAATTTTGAATTATACGTGGATATGTCGCGCCGTTTCATCAGCGAGTTAAATCATTTTACAGACCGCGTAGAAATGTACTCCATAGACGAAGCCTTTCTGGATTTGGATATTAAAGACGTAGACCTTACCGCCTACGGACACACGATTCGTAAAGCCATTCAGCAAAACTTAGACCTTCCGGTAGGGATTGGCATTGCAGCTTCCAAAGCACTTTGTAAGGTGGCGAGTAAAATAGCCAAAAAGTTTATTGACAGAACCGGCGGTGTTTATGCTATAGATACAGAAGAAAAAAGAGTGAAGGCATTAAAATGGCTGCCCATCAAAGATGTTTGGGGAATTGGCAACGCACATGCCAACCGCCTGATAAATATGGGAATTAAAAATGCGTACCAGTTTACGGAATTACCGGACAGCTGGGTTTTAAAAAACATGACTGTTGTAGGCATGCGCTTGAAACAGGAGTTGCAGGGAATTTCCTGTCTGGATATCAACCAGACCTTTGAGCCGAAAAAAGAAATAGGAACGGCAAAAGCATTCGGCACCTTACTAACGGATTACGAGCTGATAAAAGAAGCAGCTTGCAATTATATTGATTATTGCGCGGGCAAACTGCGCCGACAGCATTCTGTGGCGTCTGCCATAAAAATACATTTGGAAACCAATTCCTTCAGAACACAGGATGAACAGTATTACAACGGAACGGTGGTAACCCTGCCGGTGGCATCGAGCGATACCAACTTCTTAATGAAGCATGCACAACAGGGTTTAGACAGGATTTTTAAACAGGGATTGAAATACAAAAGGGTAGGCGTTTCGCTGATTGGATTGTTTCCGGATAATTGTGTGCAGCAGAACTTATTTGTCAACCTGAATCCCAAACATACGGATGTACAGAAAGTGATAGACAAACTGAATATGAAGTATGAACAGGGAACGGTGCGCAGTGCCAGTTGCGGATATAATAAACAGCACTGGGAAAGTAAATTAGAAATGCGCTCGCCACGCTACACCACCCGATTAAATGAAATTCTAAACATAGGAAGCGATGTGTTACAACTACGCCATCAAAGCAGCTAAACAGGAAATAGAAGAACGTTATAACGCGACTTTCTATTATGATGAAGATGATGAACCTTTATTTTTGGATATTCATGCCAATGGTTTTACACATTTAAAGATGCCGGTCATTACCAACAAGGAACCTGATAAAATACAACTGTTTAACTGGGGTTTGATACCGTTTTTTGCGAAAGATACAGACAGCGCAAAACAACTGGCAAAGATGTGTTTGAATGCCATGCATGAAACGATTTACGAAAAGCCTTCGTTTAGAGATTCGGCAACACACAAAAGATGTTTGATACCGGCCACTTCCTTTACAGAATGGCAGTGGACAGACCTAAAAAATCCGAAGTGCAAGAAGATAAAATACGAAATAGGTTTATCGAATCAGTTGTTTTCGTTTGCAGGCTTGTGGAGCGAATGGACCAATAAAGAAAGCGGTGAAATTATTGAAACATTTACCATAGTCACCACTGCTGCCAATGAATTAATGACAGATATACATAACACAAAAAAAAGAATGCCTTTTATCCTTCGTCCGGATCAGGAAGCCGCGTGGCTAAACGGTGAACAAATAGAAGTGGAAATGCATTTGCCTTTACATGCTATAGCTGCATAAGATATACTCGTCTCGCGCTAGTGTTCCGAAAGATCACTAATGTTTATTAACTCACCCGTCTTCTGAAAAATCCATCCATCCACAAATCCTGTAAATCCAAATTCAGACAAAATCATTGCAATCCGTGGTGAAGACAAAAAGAATCCACCAATTTAACCGTTTACGCATTATAATGACCGTTCACTCATTTATGTGATAGTTTAAATGTTTTCATTTAATTTTATATAAACCAAAAATTATAAAAATATGCCAACTCAATTATTAAAAACAGCCTATGCAGTTTATCCTTCTGTAAATCTTAATGGATATAAAAAAGACCCCAAGACGAAAAAATTAAAATTTGGTTTCATAAAAGAATTATTGTTTGGAGATTACATTAAGCCATACATTAAAGACAACGCCTATGAAACAATATTAATTAACAATAAAGAATACATAAAAGTAAGAGCGAGAAATGCAGACGGATATATTAAGGTAGAGCAAATGCAGGCTGAAAGAATACTGGAAGTTAATTTTATAGATGTTGGTCAAGGTGATGGATGTCACTTAGTAACACCAGATGATAAACATTTTATTATAGATGCAGGAGCTACAGATAACATGTATCGCTTTCTAAAATGGCGTTTTAATCTCAAAAATGCAAAATCATCGCCACCACCATTCACGGTTGTGGTGTCGCACTCAGACAAAGACCATTATGCGGGCTTTGGTAAAATATTTTCAAAATCTAACGATACTAATCAGCAGTTTTCAATTGATAAAATATATCATAACGGCTTAGTTGAACTTTCAGGAAAAAAGGCAGATTCGTTAGGTACATTAATTACTGAAAATGGTAAAGACTTTATTACAGATTTATGCGATACAGATAAAGAGTTTAATAAAAGAGCGAAATCTGTAGAAAAACCTGGCTTATTTATTTCAACTATGAATAAGTCGTCTGCAAAGAAAACATCTTTACGCTATGGTGCTGAACCTATATACAAAAAAAACAACATGAAAATTGAGGTGCTTGCACCATTAGTTACAAAAGTAGGTGCAAAAGATACATTGCCTGTATTTGATAATAATAAAGGCAAAACAAAAAATGGACATTCAGTTGTATTGAAATTAACAATTGGCAATCTGCGTATTCTATTAGGTGGAGATTTAAATACAGAATCGGAAAATTATTTGTTGAGCCATTTTTCCGAAACAGATATTATTGCAATTAAAGATGAACTGAAAATTAAAACCATTTCTGCATCAAAAAGAAAAGCATTAGAAACAAAATTAGAAGAAGCAATTATAAAAGCAAGAGAAACATTTGAAGTGGATATTGCAAAATCTTGCCATCATGGAAGTGCTGATTTTACAAGTGAATTTTTAAAGGCGCTTAATCCTTTAGCAACTATCATTTCAAGTGGCGATGATGAGCCACACACACATCCACGTCCTGATACTTTAGGTACAATTGGAAAACATAGTAGAGGTGATCGTTCGCTTATATTCAGCACCGAACTTGCACGCTCCGGAAAAGAATTTATAAACGTCGCAAAAGGAAACACAGAAAGTAAAAAAGAAAGAGTAGTGGTGGTATATGGTATGATTAATGTAAGAACAGATGGCGATAAAGTAATTATCGCACAAAAATTAGAACGTAAAGCAGCAAGTAAAAATTGGGATATACATAAATTAGAATGGAATAATAAAACTAATGAGTTTGAGTATAACCAGTTCAAAAAATATGAGTAACTCATTTTTAAAAGGTTTATAAAGCAACATAAATTTGAATAAGATATTACCGCTAAGTACTATCCATACCATTCATCATTTTTATTATAATAAATGACAACTCGTCTCGCGCTAGTGTTCCGAAGGAGCACTAGCGCGTATTTATTTACCCGGTTCCCAACCGGTTGCTGTAAAAATCCATCCATCAATAAATCCAGCAAATCCAAATTCAGACAAAATCATTGCAATCCATTAATCAGCTCAATCCGTGTTCCAAATTTTCAGAACAGACAAAATATCCATCCATCCATAAATCCTGTAAATCCAAATTCAGACAAAAATCAGCTCAATCCGTGTTCCGAATTTTCGGAACAGGCAAAAATATCCATACTCCCTAGCCTTTGTTGATGTTCTTCACCAACAAACCACCTTACCTCAAATCAATCACTGTCCGCATTTCCCCTCCATGGGAGGGGATAAAGGGGTGGGTTAGTAGTCCTTTGCCTTTCCATCAACTCCAAATCCAGACAAAAAAATCCTGTCACAAAAACACCATTTAATTTTTGCAACAAAAAGGTAAATAGCTAAACCATACCGGCAAATCGTATCGTTAAGAATAGTATTTGTGTAATTGGTAAATACCTGTTTGTCAGATAATTAATAGAATCTTACACCGTCCAAATCGAATCTTACACCGTCTAAATCGAGTGTGACAATCTCCAAATCGAGTGTTACAATCTCCAAATGGAATCTAATAACTTCCAAATTGAATCTGACAACTTCCAAATGGAAT
>DAOORG010000075.1:0-10592 GCA_035389165.1 Chitinophagales bacterium | reverse complement strand
CTCCAAGCCTTCTACAGAATTGTCATTTAAGTTGATGTGTGTGAGCACTGCTTTATCAGAAACTTTCAACGCATCCATATCTACTGCAAAACCGTGGTTTTGTGTGGTGATTTCGCATTTGCCGGTTTTTAAATTCTTTACTGGATGATTGCCGCCGCGGTGTCCGTGGTGCAACTTATAAGTTGGAATGCCAACGGCGCGCGCCAATAACTGATTGCCTAAGCAAATGCCAAATAAAGGTTTGTCGGCTGCTAAAATTTGTTTCACCGTTTCCACCGCATAATCCATCGCTGCCGGATCGCCGGGACCATTGGAAATAAAATAACCGTCCGGTTGAAACGCTTGTAATTCTGAAAAAGCCGTTTTTGCCGGAAATATTTTTATAAAACAATCTCTGTTATCAAAATTGCGCAGAATGTTTTTCTTGATACCAAAATCGAGCGCCGCAATTTTATATTTTGCATCCGGATTGCCATAGGTATAAACTTCTGGCGTTGTAACTTTTGAGGAAAGCTCGAGTCCTTCCATGCCTGGAACATTCTTCAGTTCATTTTTCAGGAAATCAATATCCGTATTTTCAGAAGAGACAATAGCATTCATCGCTCCTTTTTCACGCACGTGGCGCACCACCGCGCGTGTATCAATTCCGGTGATGCCTACCAGATTGTTTTCTGTGAAATAATCTTCTATAGAACTGTCTGCTTTTTTGCGCGAAAAGCTATTGGTATAATCTCTGCAGATGAGTCCTGCTATTTGAATATGCTCAGATTCTTCTTCTCCATTTTTAATGCCGTAATTCCCTACGTGCACATTGGTAGAAATTAGGAGTTGTCCGAAATAACTCGGATCGGTAAATAATTCCTGGTAACCGGTCATCGACGTATTGAAACAAATTTCTCCGGTGGCGGTTCCGATTTTTCCGCAGGCGAATCCTGTGTAGCTGGTTCCGTCTTCGAGTAGTAAAATGGCTGGTGTATTTGGCATGGTCTGGTGTTTTTATTTGTAGATACGCACAGCAGTGCGTATCTACAAAAATAAAAAAAAGGATAGCAAATAATGCTATCCTTTTGTATGTGTTGAAAAAATCATTTCTTATTCTTCTGTTTTTTCTGCTGTTGGTGTTACATCTTCTACAGTATCTTTCACTTCTTCTACTTCTGCAGCTTTTTCTTCTACCACTTCTTTTGCTGCTTCTGCTTTTTTCGCAGCACCGGCACGACGTGTTTTCTTTTTAGGTTCAGCAACTTTAGTAGATTTGTTCGTGTATACTTCGTTGAAATCTACCAACTCCATGATGGCCATTTCAGCAGCATCACCCTGACGTTGTCCTAAACGAACAATTCTTGTGTAACCACCAGGTCTGTTTCCAACTTTTGGAGCGATTACATCGAATAATTCCTTTGTTGCAAATTTATCCTGAAGATAAGAGAATACATCACGACGTGAGTGCGTTGAATTGTCTTTTGCTTTAGTAACCAATGGTTCTACATAACCTCTCAACTCTTTTGCTTTCGCTACTGTAGTTTCGATTCTTTTGTGCATAAATAGTGCAGAAGATAAGTTCTTCAACAACGCGGCTCTGTGTCCGTATTTTCTGCCTAGGTGATTTATTTTATTTCCGTGTCTCATGGCGACAGTAGTTTATTTATTTAGTCTTCTAATTTGAATTTAGAAAGGTCCATACCAAAGTGCATTCCTTTCTCAATGATTAACTCTTCGATTTCCACTAATGATTTACGACCGAAGTTTCTGAATTTCAACAACTCGTTTGTATCGTATTGTACCAATTCTGATAAAGAGTTGATTTTAGCAGCTTTCAAGCAATTGTAAGCACGTACTGAAAGGTCTAAATCTTCCAATGGTGTTTTCAAAATCTTACGCATGTGTAAGATATGCTCGTCTACAACTTCTTCCTGACCTTTTTCTTCAGAATCAAAAGTGATATTTTCATCTGATACCAACATCAAGTGTTGAATCAAGATTTTTGCTGCTTCTTTCACCGCATCTTCCGGATGGATAGTACCATCTGTTTTTACGTCGATGATTAATTTTTCAAAGTCAGTACGTTGCTCCACACGAGTATTTTCGATTTTGTAACGTACGTTTTTGATAGGTGTGTAAATAGAATCTACGGGAATTAAACCAACGATAGAGCTATCTACATAATGCTCTTCTGCAGCTACGTAACCTCTACCTTTTCCGATAGAAATCTCCAACTCCAGATTTACATTTTTTTCCATATTGCAAATCACTAAATCCGGGTTTGTCACCGCAAATACATTGGTATGTGCTTCGATATCACCTGCTGTGAATTGCTCTTTATTTTTGATAGAGATGTAAATTTTTTCGTAACCTGCATCAGCATCCTGTAAAATTCTTTTTAATCGAACTTGTTTGATGTTTAATACGATTTCCGTTACATCTTCAATTACACCTTTAATGGTGGAAAATTCGTGATTGATACCCGCAATTTTGATATTAGTGATTGCATAACCTTCTAAAGAAGACAACAATACTCTGCGCAATGCGTTACCGATAGTATTTCCAAAACCAGGTTCAAGCGGTGCGAATTCAAAAGTTCCTTCGAAGTCGGTAGCTTTCTGTAAAAGAATCTTATCCGGTTTTTGAAATGATAAAATAGCCATAATTATTAATTTATTTTTTAAAGTTGAATTCTGAATATCCCAATACGGGACTTCTCTTCAAAAAAAATTTTATTTAGAGTATAACTCGACAATCAGTTGTTCCTTGATATTTTCAGGAATCTGATCTCTGTTTGGAATTTCTACATACTTACCTTCCAGTTTCGCGGTATTTAATTCCAACCAACCGTATTTTTTAACACCTGCTGATTTCAATGTTTCCTGAACAACCTCTAAGTTTTTAGATTTTTCACGGATACTGATAACATCACCTACTTTTACAGTATAAGAAGGAATATTTAAAATTCTTCCGTTTACGGTTACGTGTTTGTGGTTTACAAACTGACGAGCAGCACTACGTGTAGGTGCAAATCCTAAACGAAAAACGGTATTGTCTAAGCGTTGTTCTAATAAACGTAGTAAGTTTTCACCTGTAACACCATGTTTACGAGCTGCTTCTTCGAATGTTTTGTAGAATTGTCTTTCCAAAATACCGTATGTGTATTTTGCTTTTTGTTTTTCTTTCAGCTGAACTGCGTATTCAGATTTAGTAGAACGTTTTCTTGAGTTGCCATGTTGTCCCGGAGCATATTTTCTTTTTTCAAATGCTTTATCGTATCCGAAGATTGGCTCTCCAAATGTTCTTGATTTTTTTGTACGTGGTCCTGTATATCTTGCCATTGTTATTTATGATTTTAGATTGAAGAATTCAGATTTAATTTCTGGTTCTTGGTCATCTATTATTATACTCTACGTTTTTTAGGTGGACGACAACCATTGTGTGGCAATGGAGTTACATCGCGAATTACGGTTACTTCGATACCGGCGTTTCCGATAGTACGAATAGCAGATTCTCTGCCACCGCCAGGTCCTTTTACAAACACTTCCGCTCTTCTCAAACCAGCTTCATACGCTTTAGTTCCGGCATCCTGTGCTGCCATTTGAGCTGCATACGGAGTGCTTTTTTTAGAGCCTCTGAAACCACATTTACCCGCGCTACTCCAGGAAATTACCTGACCAGCTTTATTCGTGTAAGAGATGATGATGTTATTAAAAGTAGCTTTTACGTAGACATACCCTTCGGCTTCTACTTTAACCACTCTTTTTTTCGCTGTCTTTTTTGTTGCTTGTGCCATTTATATTAGACTTACAATTTTACTATTTAGTTACTTTCTTTTTACCGGCAACCGTTTTACGTTTACCTTTACGAGTACGTGCATTACGTTTAGTGCTTTGACCACGAACCGGTAATCCTTTACGGTGACGAATACCTCTGTAAGAACCGATGTCCATCAAACGTTTGATGTTTAATTGAGTTTCAGAACGCAATTGTCCTTCTACTTTAAACTCCGCTGTGATAGCATTACGAATTGCGGTTGCTTCATCGTCATTCCATTCGTGTACTTTTTTCTGAGGATCAACGCCTGCAGTTGTTAAAATAGCTAATGCTGTTGATCTGCCGATTCCATAAATATAAGTAAGAGCCACGAAGCCTCTTTTATTCTTAGGAAGATCTATACCTGATACTCTTGCCATTGTATTATCCTTGTCTTTGTTTAAATTTTGGATTCTTTTTATTCACTACGTACACTCTGCCCTTTCTGCGCACAATGATGCAGTCTTCGCTCCTTTTTTTTACTGATGCTTTTACCTTCATGGTAGTTTATCGTTTAGTTTATTTATATCTGAAAGTTATTCTTCCTCTGGAGAGATCATAAGGAGAAATTTCAACCGCGACTTTGTCGCCCGGCAGTATTCGTATGTAATTCATACGCATTTTACCGGATATTGTAGCTAAAATTTCGTGGCCGTTTTCCAACTTAACGCGGAACATTGCGTTAGAAAGAGCTTCCGTGATCGTACCATCTAATTTTATTAAATCTGTCTTACCCATACTTTGGTCCCGTCATTTTCGGGATGCAAATATCGTAATAATTATCTGAAATCCTTAATATATTCTGACTTTTTTATCGCTTCGAATATTAAATTATGGTCACTAAGTATATCAGCTTTTCCTCGTTTAACAGCTACCGTATGCTCAAAATGAGCAGATGGCTTGTTATCTTTTGTAATTATTGTCCATTTATCTGATAAAGTGCGCACTTGAAAAGTACCCATATTTATCATTGGTTCAATGGCAATTACCCAACCTTCTTGTAACATTGGTCCTTTTCCACGTTTTCCATAGTTAGGCACCTGTGGATCTTCATGCAAATCCTTGCCAATTCCATGTCCTACCAAATCGCGCACCACACCATATTTATGGGTGAATTCGCAATAATTTTGAATGGCAAAACCAATATCACCTATCCTGTTACCTGCTACTGCCTGTTCTATTCCAACAAAAAGAGAATTAAACGTAACCTGCAGTAATTTTTTGGCATCTGGATCTACCTCTCCAATAGGAAAAGTAAATGCTGAATCTCCATGGTAACCGTCTTTAAAAACGCCGCAATCAACAGATAAAATATCTCCTTCTTTTATTTCTCTATCGGAAGGAAATCCGTGCACCACTTGTTCATTCACTGAAATACAAAGTGTGTATGGAAACCCGCCATAGCCTTTAAAGGAAGGTGTTCCGCCATTATCTCTGATAAACTGTTCTGCAATTTGATCAAGTTTAATGGTTTTAACACCAGGTTGGATATATTCTACCAGCAAAGCATGCGTCTGGCTTACTAACAAAGAACTCTTACGTATATATTCAATTTCTTCCGGAGTTTTTAAATGTATCATTTCTCCCTTAGAAATTAATAATCAGTTGACATCACGTTTCTTCCTCTGATCTTTGCACCTGACTTCGTTAAACCATCATAGTGACGACTTAATAAGTGTGAGTTGATCTGCTGCATAGTATCTAATACTACAGAAACTAAGATTAATAAAGATGTTCCGCCAAAGAAATAAGCAAACTGACTGTTTACGCCTAACATTTTTGCAAATGATGGCATAATGGCAATTAATCCAAGGAATACAGATCCCGGAAGTGTTATTCTTGACAAAACTGTATCTATGTATTCAGCTGTGTTAGCACCTGGTTTTACACCTGGTATAAACCCGCTGTTTCTTTTTAAATCATCTGCCATCTGTACAGGATTCATAATTAATGCTGTATAGAAGTATGTAAATAAAACTACCATCAAAAACATCACAATGTTGTATGGCAATGATGTAAAGTCAGTTAATTGACGTAAAAACCCTGAAGCTGAACTATCCGGAAATAATTGAGCTATTGTGCCTGGAATAAATAAAAATGCCTGTGCGAAGATGATTGGCATTACACCAGCTATATTTACTTTTAATGGTAAGAAACCACGACGTTGTGTATATGCATTATTTCCACCAGACATTTGTTTAGCATAACTCAAAGGCACTTTTCTGATTGCCTGTATTAACATAATCGTAGCGATAATTACTAAACCAAGAATAGCTAATTCTAAAACAAGCATTAATATTCCACTTCCTGTGATGGCTCTTGCTTTTGCTTCTGCCCAAATTGATGCCGGAAGTCTTGCAATAATATTAGCCATGATAATTAATGAGGTTCCGTTGCCTAAACCTCTTTCCTGTATTTGTTCACCTAACCACATTACGAAAATAGTACCTGCGATTAGAATAATCATGGTTGATAAAGAGAATAAAGCAGGAGAAATTTCTGCAGACACAATGTTTTGTGAGTATAAGAACTTCACATAGGCGAAACCTTGAAATGCTGTTACTGCTACCGTACCGTATCTTGTATATTGCGTAATTTTTTTACGACCGCTTTCTCCTTCTTTTTGTAATTTCTGGAAATAAGGAACTGCTAAAGTCAATAATTGCATTACAATTGACGTAGAGATGTAAGGCATAATTCCTAATGCAAAAACGGATGCTTTAGAAAAAGCACCACCTGCAAATAAGTCAAAAATTTGGAAGAGCCCTTTGGCGCTTGTATCCTGACTGGCTACGCTAATAGGATCTACTCCCGGTAATACCACAAAACATCCCAGACGATAGATAAAAATAAGACCTAAGGTCAAGAATATTCTTTTTCTTAAGTCTTCTATGCTGAAGATGTTTTTTAATGTATCGAAAAACTGCTTCATAAGCTTATGCTATAAGGGTGGTTGTACCACTATTTTTTTCAATTGCTTCTTTTGCTTTATCACTGAAAGCATGTGCTGAAATGTTCAATGCACCTTTTAGTTCACCATTCGCCAAAACTTTAATTTTGTCAGATGCTTTAACTAATTTCAATGCTCTGTATGTTTCAAAATTGAATTCAGTAATGTTGTTTTTTTCTGCTAAAGCTGTTAATTCAGACAAGTTAATCGTTCTGAATTCAACTCTGTTTGGATTTTTAAATCCACGCTTTGGCAAACGACGTTGTAATGGCATTTGACCACCTTCAAAACCTCTTTTTGATTTATAACCTGAACGAGACTTTGCACCTTTGTGACCTTTGCCGGCTGTACCGCCAGAACCAGAACCTTCACCACGTGCAATACGTTTGCGATTTTTAGTGGCACCTTTAGCAGGTTTTAAGTTATTTAAACTGATACTCATTATTAGATATTTTCTACCGTTACTAAATGTTTTACTTTTGCTACCATACCCAATACCTGTGGTGTAGCTTCTTTTTCAACGCTTCTGTTTACTTTTTGGATACCCAATGCTTTGATGGTATCTTTTTGACGTTGACTTCTGTCGATGGTACTTTTAACCTGAGTGATTTTTATCTTCGCCATAATATTAGCCGTTAAATACTTTTGAAAGTTTGATTCCTCTGTCTTTTGCAACACGGAATGGATCTCTTAATAATGTTAATGCACTGATAGTTGCTTTTACAACGTTGTGCGGATTTGCAGAACCTAATGATTTTGCTAATACGTCATGTACTCCGGCACTTTCCAATACCGCACGCATAGAACCTCCGGCGATAACACCTGTACCATGAGAAGCTGGTTTGATTAATACTTTTGCTCCATCGAATTCAGCTAACTGATCATGAGGAATAGTTCCTTTTAAAATTGGAACTTTCACCAGATTTTTCTTAGCATCATCTATTCCTTTTGCGATTGCTTCCTGAACCTCACGTGCTTTACCTAAGCCATGACCTACTGTTCCGTTGCCATCACCAACGACTACTAAAGCTGAAAAGCTAAATGTACGACCACCTTTTGTAACTTTCGCTACACGCTGGATGCCTACCACTTTTTCTTTTAATTCCAGCTCAGCTGCTGCTCTAACTTTATTTTCTTTTACTTTTGACATATCTAATTTATTTTTTTGATACACACATCAATGTGTATTTACTAGAATTGTAAACCATTTTCTCTTGCAGCATCTGCTAAAGCTTTCACTCTGCCATGATATAAAAATCCATTTCTATCGAAAACTACATGAGTAATATTTGCTGCTTTTGCTTTTTCTGCTACTGCTGCACCTACTGCTTTTGCTTTTTCCGTTTTTGTTCCGGTAGATTTTAAAGAAGATACTGAAAGCACTGTTTTCTTAGTAGTATCATCTATAATCTGAGCGTAGATTTCACTGTTGCTTCTGAAAACAGTTAATCGAGGACGACCAGCTGTACCGCTTAATTTCTTACGGATACTGTATTTAATTTTTTCTCTACGAGATAATTTATTTGTTACTGCCATGACAATAATATTTATTTTTTTGTGGTTGATACGCACAGCAGTGCGTATTTACAACCGATTATTTTTTACCTGCTGATTTACCCGCTTTTTTACGCAATATCTCTTCAGTATATTTAATACCTTTTCCTTTGTATGGTTCAGGTTTTCTTAAGCTTCTGATTTTTGCAGCTACCTGTCCGATTAATTGTTTATCAGTACTTTCCAAGATGATACGTGGTGGCTGTCCTTTTACGGTTTCAGTTGTAACTTTGATTTCATCCGGCAACATAACATAAATCGGGTGAGAGAAACCAATAGACAATTCTAATAATTGTCCCTGATTACTTGCACGAAAACCTACACCGACTACGTCTAATGTTTTTTTGAAACCTTCGCTAGCTCCAACAATCATATTATTTACCAGAGATCTGTATAATCCGTGTAATGCTTTATGACGTTTTTGTTCAGTTGGACGCTCGAACACGATTTTTCCATCTTCTACTTTAACGATGATATCTCTATCTACTTTTTCGGTTAAAGTTCCTTTTGGCCCTTTTACAGTGACAACGTTATTATCTGCAACGCTTACTTCTGTTTTTGCCGGTATTGTTATTGGTAATTTTCCTACGCGTGACATTCCTGTTAATTTAAGATACTATGCAAATAATTTCACCACCTACTTTCAGGTTTTTCGCTTGCTTATCCGTCAAGATACCTCTTGAAGTAGATAGGATGGCGATACCTAAGCCATTTTTTACTCTAGGAATACCAGCCACGTGTGCATAACGACGCAAACCTGGTTTTGATATTCTGATCAGTTCTCTGATAGCCGGTTCTTTGGTTTCAGGATTGTATTTTAATGCAATCTTGATAGTTCCCTGAGGACCGTCTTCTTCGAATTTGAATTTTAAGATATAACCGTTATCATGTAAGATTTCAGTTAATTTTTTCTTCATGTTAGAAGCAGGAATGTCAACGATGGTGTGACCAGCGAGTTGTGCATTTCTGATTCTTGTTAGAAAATCTGCTATTGGATCTGTAACCATTTCTAATTTTTTGTTTTAGATCGCTTAGATGTGAGACTTAAACCGGTTTCAGTTCAGTTTCCCACCTTCACTTTTATTTTTGAATAATTTATTATCTCTTACCAGCTTGCTTTGGTTAAACCCGGGATTTTACCGTAGCTTGCTAAATCTCTGAATTGTATTCTGGACAATCCGAAGAAACCGATATATCCGCGAGGACGACCTGTTAGTTTACATCTGTTTCTGTAGCGTACAGGTGAAGCATTTTTTGGAAGTTTATCCAATGCTGCATAGTCGCCTTCTTTTTTTAACTGATCACGCTTAGCTTTGTACTTAGTGATTAACTTTAAACGCTTAGCGTCGCGTGCTTTCATTGATTCTTTTGCCATGCTTATTTTTTCTTAAACGGTAAACCAATTTCTTTTAATAATGAATGAGCTTCGTCATCTGTAGTGGCTGTTGTCACAAATGTGATGTCCATACCACTGATTTTTGATATTTTATCGATATCAATTTCAGGGAAGATGATATGCTCAGTAATACCTAATGTATAATTTCCTCTTCCGTCAAATGATTTGTCGTTGATACCTTTAAAGTCACGAACCTGTGGTAATGCCACCGCCATTAATCTTTCCAGGAATTCATACATACGTTCACCGCGCAATGTTACTCTAACACCGATTGGTAAATCTTCTCTTAATTTGAAGTTAGAGATTGCTTTTTTAGATTTGGTAGCCACTGCTTTCTGACCTGAAATTCTTGAAATTTCATCGATAGCATTGTCTATTAATTTCTTATCTCCAACGGCTGCACCTACACCCTGATTGATTACAATCTTGGATAATTTTGGCACTTGCATAACTGACTTATAGTTGTACTTTTCTTTCAAAGCAGGCACTACTTGTTCAGTATATTTTTTCTTTAATGTAGGAATGTAACTCATTACTTAACTATTTCTCCTGTTGATTTTGCAATTCTTACTGATTTACCATCTTCTATTTTTCTGCCAACTCTGGTTGCGTTTCCGCCAACTGATAACATTAAGTTAGAGATGTTGATAGGCGATTCTTTTTTCACGATTCCGCCTTGTTGATTTTGTGCATTTGGTTTAGTGTGTTTAGATATTATTCTGATACCCTGAACCAATGCTCTGTTTTCTTTTGGAAATACTTCCAATACTTTACCGCTTTTGCCACGATCTTCACCGGTGATAACGATAACTGTATCTCCTTTTTTTATTTTTAATTTCGGCGCAAAACGCTTTTGTGCTTGTGTGCTCATGTTATAATACTTCTGGTGCTAAT